>CAMWXV010000132.1 GCA_947178305.1 uncultured Porphyromonadaceae bacterium
TGCTTAGTGAGCGTAGTGTACTTAGTAATGTGCAGTTCTGTATTGACGGTATACCATATCTTAAGGCAGGGGACGCCACTGTCAGTATGTTGCCATTGGCTCATATGTATGGCTTGACTATTGATTTGATTCATGAGTTTGTTCGTGGTTGCCATATCAATTTTCTCACACGTACTCCTTCGCCTCGTGTCATAATGGAAGCATTTGCTGAAATAAAGCCGAAGATTATTATTTCAGTGCCGTTGATTATTGAGAAAATAATCAAAACCAAGGTTTTTCCGTTGTTGGATAAACCATTGATGAAGATTCTAATGCACGTACCTTTTGTTGATGATAGACTTCTCGGCAAGATAAAGCAGCAATTAACAGCAACTTTTGGCGGTAATCTTCAAGAAATTATAATTGGTGGAGCTGGTCTGAACAAGGATGTGGAAACATTCCTTCGTCGTATAGGTTTTCCGTTCACAGTTGGTTACGGCATGACAGAATGTGGTCCGCTTATTTCATATGCCCCATGGTACGAAGCTCGTGTAGCGTCATGTGGAAGGGTGGTACACCGTATGGAGGCTAAAGTGGAATCTCCGGATCCGGCAAACATTCCGGGGGTAATCAAAGTTAAGGGAGATAATGTGATGCTTGGGTACTTTAAGAATCCTGAAGCTACAAAGTCTGCAATAGATGGCGACGGTTGGCTTGATACCGGGGATATAGGATGTATTGATGCTGACAATTTTATTTACTTGAGGGGGCGTGACAAGAATATGATTCTTGGACCGTCAGGACAGAACATTTATCCGGAAGAGATTGAGCAGGCTTTGAATAATATGCCTTTTGTTTGTGAGTCGGTGGTTATAGACGAGGCTGGCAAACTTGTGGCTCTTGTGTTCCCTGATTATGAGAACAGTTCAAAACAAGGTTTGAACGAAAATGATATTGTTCAACTGATGGAGGATAATCGGGTACAACTTAACAAGGAACTTCCGGCATACTCTCAGATTGCGAAAGTTAAAATAATGAGTGAGGAGTTTGAGAAAACGCCAAAACGGTCAATCAAGCGCTATTTGTATCAGCATTCTTGATTAAATGCTGAATCAATAATATCTGCTACCCGCTGGCTTAGGCCGGTGGGTAGTTTTGCTGTAAGAGCAAACAGAAGTCTGTGAAATAAGCTTATGTGCCTAAGAGACATTATGCCGTGATTTGCCTCTGGAAACATGCTTTTCCATTGTTCCACATTACGTGGAGGGCAGCGTAGTAGTTTTACTTTGCTTAATATTTTCAAATGATGAATAAACTCGGCATATTCTTTGTCAAGGTTATGTTGTTGTAACCATATTTCAATGAGCATGGCACACATCAGATGATCTCGTAACAGCTTGGCGCTACTGCTGCGTGACAATGATTTGACTCCGGGGGTGAGGATATAGTGATAGCCTGCATTATTAATGGTGGCCACTTTAGGACGCAAGGCAATTATGCGAGCAACAACACCGAGATCATCCCATCGGTCTATATGAGGGTAGGCTTCAATGGAATTGTCAATTAGCAATTTGCGTTTTATTATTTTGTTGCAAAGTGAAAAATTGGCTGTGTTCACGGCCATATCATTAAGATAGCCAACAGATTTAGGTTGCAGTATTTTTGTAATGTGACCTTTGTGTACAGTTATTGGACTGACCACTATATCTGCATTTGTATTTGATGCTTTATCAAGCATCAAAGCATAGTAGTCATTACTCAGAGTGTCATCACTGTCACATTTGCATACGAAATTTGCCGTGGCGTTTTTCAATCCAATATTGAAAGCTTCAGAAGCACCTCGGCTATGATTGTAACAAATGTCTATAAACTTGTGTTTTGACGGATGCGATTGAATAAAACCAGTGACTATTTTATGACTGTTATCAGTACTTCCATCATTGACTAAAATAACCTCAAGATTAGTGCCTGTTTGATTATATATAGACACAAGGGTATGCCCCAAAGATGATTCAGAGTTGTGATATGGAACAATTACACTTAAATCCGGAATCATTTAGAATATATATCCTATGGACACAGTGAAAACTCCTGCTGAGAAATTCTTTACATACTGATATTTGCTTTCAAAACCTAAACGCAAGGATGGTGTGACTTTGAATCCTATTCCGGCACCGGCATTGAGTCCAAAACGATTTGTGCGCGAAGATGTGTCGTCAATATTGTGCTGATTGTATGTGGCAAAATTGAATCCGGCGAGGGGATATATATCAAATCTGTTGGTTATGTTAAATGGTACATGACCATCAACATTGAAAAAGTAGGCATCTATGTTATTGTGGCTAAAAGCATAGTCTATGCTTGCAGACAAGCGGAATTTGTCAATGAAGCGATATTGGAAATACAATCCTGCAACGCCTGTTTCGTTGCGGGTTGTGTATCCGCCACGTAGCCCGACGCTTTTTTCGCGAGCATCAGCTCTGTTGGGGAGCAGTGACATAACGGCTATTGCTAAAATGGTGATTATAAATGAATAGCGACGCTTCATAATGATGGAGGTGTGATAATGTTATTTTTATAAATTAAGTATGGCAAAGTTAGTAATAATCTACGGAAAAAATGCAGAAAAAAGTCAAATGTCAATTTCTATTCAGATTAAAGTAAACATAATCATTGTTGACATAAAACATGATACTTTTATTAACTTTGCAAAACTAATTAAAAGATAAGCTTAATTACAGTCATAACATTGTAGATATAATAATTGTTTATGTCATATAGGTTTTTTAACATAATTGCTTTGCTTTCATTATGTGCGGTTAATATCTCGGCGCATACTGGTAAGGTGTTTGTAGATGCCAATGCCAATGGTCGTTTTGACAAAGGTGAGAAATTGCTGAAAGGTGTAGTGGTGTCTGATGGATTGAATGTTGTTAAAACTGCTTCTGACGGCACTTATGTTCTTCCTGGGCATGAACGTGAGCGATTCATTTTTATCACTACTCCATCAGGATATAAAACGATGAATCGTTACTATCACAGAATTGGAGAGGGCACAGATTTCGGCTTGATTCCATATAATCCGGGTATTGGGAAGAATGGTGAACATCATTTTATTCAAATTACTGATACTGAGATCTTCAATACATCAAATCAAGAGGACTGGATTAGCAATATACGTGATTATGCATCCAATCAAAAATCAGCTTTTGTGATTCATACAGGTGATATTTGTTATGAAAAGGGGCTGCGTGAGCATATTAAATTAATGAATACTGAAAACATGAATGTTCCTGTATATTATTGTATAGGAAATCATGATTTGGTGAAAGGCAAATACGGAGAAGAGTTATTTGAGAGCATTTATGGACCGGTATATTATTCTTTTGATGTAGCTGGAGTTCATTATGTTGTGACACCTATGTCCGGTGGAGATCATAAACCAGGATATACATCAGACGATGTGTGCAATTGGCTTAAAAATGATTTGTCACAAGTGGCCGATGGTACTCCTGTAGTGGTATTTAATCATGATTTGCTTACTACAAGTAATGATTTTGTATTCAAGGGTGAGAGCGGTAGCCAACTAAATCTAAATGATTATAATCTCAGAGCTTGGATCTATGGACATTGGCATATCAACTATCGGCGTCAGCAGGGAGATGTTACTACGATATGTACTTCTACGTTAGACAAAGGTGGTATTGACCATTCCAAAAGCGCATACAGGGTAGTGGGTATTGATAATGATGGCAAGGTGTCAACAGAGTTGCGTTACACATATCAAGATCGTCATATGGTTATTGCTTCTCCGCAAGGGGTATCTGCAACTTCGTTTTTGACCGTGAATGCATACTCGTCTGTTTCTCCCGTCAAGCAGATGACATATGTCTGTCTTATAGGAAATAAAACTGTTGTGTCTACTCAACCATTGCGCCAACTTACAGACTGGACATGGGGTGCTGATATGTTGCTTGATGAGCGCTTGATTGGAAAAGAACTGACTGTAAGAGTAACTGCTACGTTCAATAATGGACAGAAAGTGGAGGCCGATAGCCGATTTGTATATGATCCTTCTTCGGAAATAAAAATTGGAAAGAATTGGACCAATCTTGTTGGCAATGCTTCTCATTCCGCGTTGGCTGATACAATTGGTGATGACATGCATTTGGCTTGGGTGAAAAATATCGGTGCCAACATTTATATGTCATCGCCACTGGTTTATGATGGAAAAGTCTATGTTGCCTCTGTTGATGAAGATCATAAGGGAGATGCGGCAATTTTTGCGTTGGATGGCAACACCGGAAATATTTTATGGAAATATCCTGTGAAAAATTCAATAAAAAACACAATTGCAATTACCGATGGTAATGTTTTTGCCCAGGATGCAGAAGGCAATTTATATGCTGTAGATGCTGTTTCCGGTCAATTGAAATGGCAGAAAAGACTTGATGTCAAAGGAATCCCGGCTATTGTGGAAGGACTTGCAGCAGAAAATGGAATTGTATACGCTGGCGCCGGTATGGGTATGGCGGCTTTTGATGCGCATACAGGTAAGAGATTGTGGCAAAATGATTCGTGGCAACAAGGAGAAGGCACCACTTCCACCATTTCTGTTGGTGATGGAATATTGGCAATGGGCGCGCAGTGGTCTGCTCTTTATGGCAATGATGCCTCTACTGGAGAACTTAAATGGAGTCATTCGGAGTATGGTTTAAGAA
>CAMWXV010000133.1 GCA_947178305.1 uncultured Porphyromonadaceae bacterium
GTCAAGATAAGCAATGGCGGAATCAAATCTGAACGTAAGGTATTCGCGATACAATTCGTCATAGCATTCCAGTTTCTGCTTGACATCCCATTGGTGCTTGAGAATGCTTTTAAGGCTGTCAATTCTATGTTCTTTGGCAGAAACATATTTGTCCCTATCGTGTAACACTTTTTCCAGTTGCTGTATACCGGGATTGGTAGTTGCCGACAAGGGAATTGCGAATATGCTTATTATTAGTATTGCTATGCGATGTAACATTGAATAGTATTTACTTTGGTTACAAATTTAAGCATATTAATTGACTTACGCACACACTACCTGTATATTGCGTTATGATGTTTGTATTTAATTGATATATTGTGTATTATAGAAAATATACAATACTTGTTCGCTACTTGGATGCTACTGCTTGTTGACATAGATATAGCCGGTGTCATATTTTTGCGGTATAAACTTAAAATATCATGAAATCAAAATCGTTTGTTAAAATTTCCATCATTGCATTGTTGCTTCCGGTGTGGTCTTTACCTTCTATGGCAGGAGAGCCGTCAGACACTTTGTCCGTTGATAAAAAAGGCGAGGAGCGCAATGTGATGTTGAATGCTTCCGATGCCACAAAGCCTCGTGAAATACAGATAGGCTTGCCGAGTGAGGATGTCAATGTGTATGAGAATGGCTTGCCTGCGGTGTATTCATCCACTGTTCATCAGTTGGCTCGTCATTGGCGCAGTGATGCCAGCCTTAGTGGTGTAGGGCTTATGAATCCTATGGAGTCGGCTATCAGAACAGGAAATATCGCATATTCCGTTGACAGTTATTCCAATTTTGGTCAAAAGGAGTTCAAAGGCGTACTCAACTATCGCACTAATCTATTTGGATGGCAAAATTTTGATGTCAATGTGTCCGGTGGTATAGGTGAAAAATGGTTGTATACGGCCAGTGTGTATCAAAATTTTGACCCGGGCAGCTTTGATCCGGGATTCACCGATTATTCCGACCGTACTCAAATTTATCACGCAGGCTTAAGTAGATTGTTAGACAAAGGTAAAATCAGTGTTGTATATAAGTTTGCCAAAAGCAGCGGACTTGGCTCTATGGTCAATGCGGCTCCGTTTATATATGTGGGCGATGGCAGGGTCAAGGAGGTGCCGGGATTTGCTCTCGGCACAACCTCGTATGCCCCGGTAGGCGGGGAATTCAGGTATATGGACATTATGGACGGAAAGATTAAATCCGGCAGATGGGGTGATTTTATTGACAATATGTCACATGAGGTTGCAGCACTGTTTGATTACTCGTTTGCAAATGGTTATAATCTGAATCTCAGGGCTAAGTATATGGATGCCCCTAATGCCAATTATGTGGATTTTGGCGGCAGTTCTATATTCAGGGCAACCGAGACGGACAATCTATTTATGGACGGATCCGATGTGCCTTATACCGGATTGGCCGAGGGTCGTCGTACGTGGTTGCATTTTGGCAAGGTGCGTAATGCATTGTTCACCGGAGAGATTTCAAAAACCTACGGCAATCATGATTTGCGTGTGGGTTTGAACGAATGGTACTATCACTTGAATTATCACTCTTCTTCATTTCAGTGGATAGGTACTGTCTCGGCATATCCTGATGTGCTTGCCAGGCGTTACGACGACGGCACAAGCGACAAATTTCGCGGATTTAATGAGCTGAGCCCTGAATATACCAGAGGGTATGAAAACAAACTTGCGGTGTATGTTACTGACAATTGGGATATAACGCCAAAGTTGAATCTGTATTTTGGCGGCAGGCTTGAATATTATCGTATGTCGGCCAATCAGATCCCTTTTGAACGATATGACGGATTTCATATCGGAGATACTCATAGGTATGTTGATGCAGAAGGAGTGTCGCACAGTGTGGTAATAGAACCACAGCGCGTATTGAAAAACAAATTGAACTATGCGGCCACTCTTCAGGCCACATATTCGTTGAACCGTAATTGGGGATTTACGGCCGATGCCACTGTGGCCACACGCTTTCCGCGCATAAATGAGTATGCCGGGGTCGGGCCTACGGAAGAGCAGTACAGACGAGTGACAATACCTTTGATAAGAGGCGGTGTGACATATCGTAACAAGTGGGTTGACCTCACATCCATGATTACGTATATTTCCAAGTCCAATAACATTGACCAGCAAAATGTCACAAAGCCGGGCACCACTCAGTCCAAAACCACATTGTTGATTTACGGTATTAAAACAATCGGATGGACCACATCCGCCGAGCTACATCCGTTCAAAGGGTTTAATCTGCATGCTTTGTTCACATATCAGAAGCCCACATATGATAACTATTTTATTGAATCGCCATTTGAAGGAGTGCCCGATCTTAATGCCAATGGCAACATTGTAAAGGAGATTCCACAAATTCTGATTGAGCTTGATCCGAGCTATAATATCACAGACAATATTCGTTGCTGGTTGTCGTTTAGATATTTTGGAAAAACATATGCCAATCTTACCAATGCGCTGTATTTTAATGGTCGTTGGGAAACATTCGGAGGCGTGACATGGGATGTCAACCGCCATTTGACCGTAGGTGCAACGGTGGTGAACTTCCTTGACCAAAAGGGCGCGAGCGGTACAATCAGCGGTACCGAACTACTAAGCAAAGAGGATGCCGGAAAGTATAGCAATTACTATATGAGCGGTAATTATCTGCGTCCATTCACTGTGGAGTTTAATGCCACACTTAAATTCTGACTAAACACCTAAAAATCAATATTCATGAAAGGAATAATTTCTATTATTGTAGCATCGGCTTCGGCCTTGGCTGCCTTGGCTCACCCTAATGAGGGTAAAGTAATCCGTGTGGCCACGGATAATACCGACCTTGTATTGAAAGTCGGCTCTAACGGCAGGTTGTATCAAACCTATCTTGGCCCAAAACTGCTTGACGAATCTGAGCTTGCCAACCTTGATTGGGCGCAACATGCTGGAAGTGATGGCTCGGTATCGGAACGCGGATGGGAGGTATATTCCACATCCGGTAACGAAGATTATTTTGAACCGGCTCTTGGTGTTGTTCATGCCGACGGCAATATGAGCACTTACCTTTATTTCGTAGACTCGTTTGAAACGCCGGTTGACGGTGGCACAAAAACAAGTATACGTTTGCGCGATGATAAATATCCGTTTGATGTTACACTGAATTATGTGGCGTATACCAAGGAGAATGTTATCAAGACATGGAGCGAGATCAGTCATAAGGAAAATACATCAGTGGTGTTGTCATCTTATGCATCGGCAATGTTGTATTTCAACGAGCCAGAATACTATCTCACCGAGTTTAGCGGCGACTGGGCCAAGGAGGCTCGTATGAGTGGTCAGAAGCTGGAGTTTGGCAAAAAAGTTATTGACACCAAGCTCGGAAGCCGTGCGGCCATGCACACCCATCCGTTCTTTGAAGTGGGCTTGAGTGGTCCGGTCAAGGAGCATTCGGGTACTGTGCTTATGGGCACTCTTGGTTGGACAGGTAATTTCCGTTTCACATTTGAGGTGGACAATGTGGGCAATATTCGTGTTATACCCGGTATCAACCCTTATGCGTCTAATTACTTGCTCAAGGCCGGAGAGGTTTTTGTAACACCTGAATTCATATTCACGCTCAGTTATGACGGAGCGAGCCAAGGGAGTCGCAATCTTCATGATTGGGCTATTAAGTACTCATTGAAGAACGGAATTGGCGAACGCCTTACGTTGCTTAACAATTGGGAGAACACTGCATTTGATTTCAATCAGGATATGTTGGCCGGATTGATGAAAGAGGCAAAACACCTTGGCGTGGACATGTTTCTTCTTGACGATGGCTGGTTCGGAAACAAATATCCTCGTAAGGATGACCACGCCGGACTTGGAGACTGGGAGGTGACACATTCTAAATTGCCCGGAGGTATTGCTGCCTTGGTGGAATCGGCCAACGAGGCCGGAGTTAAATTCGGTATTTGGATAGAGCCCGAAATGGTGAATCCCAAGAGCGAATTGTATGAAAAACACCCTGACTGGGTTATTGAGCAACCCAATCGCGACACCTATTACTACCGCAATCAATTGGTTCTTGACATGAGCAATCCCAAGGTGCAGGATTATGTGTTTGGTGTGGTAGACAATATTATGTCGCAGAACCCCGGTGTGGCTTATTTTAAATGGGATTGCAACAGCCCTATAACCAATATATATTCACCTTATAGCAAGGAACATCAAAGCCAAATGTATATCGACCATGTGCGTGGGGTGTACAATGTGCTGAAACGCGTTGTTGCCAAGTATCCCGATGTGCCCATGATGCTTTGTTCGGGTGGCGGTGCGCGATGCGACTACGAGGCTTTGAAATACTTTACTGAGTTTTGGTGCAGTGACAATACCGATCCGGTTGAAAGGGTATATATTCAGTGGGGTTTCTCACAGTTTTTCCCTGCCAAGGCTATGGCCGCCCATGTCACAAGTTGGAACAAGAATAGTTCCGTGAAATTTCGCACTGATGTGGCATCAATGTGCAAACTCGGATTTGATATAGGTCTTAAAGAGCTTAATGATGACGAACTTGCTTATTGTCAACACGCCATATCAAATTGGAAACGATTACAGCCGGCCATAATGGACGGCTTGCAATCTGTCTCTGATACACAT
>CAMWXV010000134.1 GCA_947178305.1 uncultured Porphyromonadaceae bacterium
TGGTAGCTCGTTGGGCTCATAACCCAAAGGTCGTAGGTTCGAGTCCTGCCCCCGCTACTAAAAAATGGAAGCTGAGAACTCAGCTTCCATTTTTTTCATTTCAAAGTAGGGGATTACCTTATATTCAATTCCAATGTGAAAACACAATGTATATTATATTTAACCCGTTGATTTGACGAGTTGGCTTTAATTCCATTTACTATATTTTCTGTATTTCTTGTAACAACATCAAGATAAACCCAAGACTACAACATTTTTACAATTTTACAGCTAATTGTTGTTTGATTCAATATTACTCTACTAAACAACCCAAACAATACGATTTTATTAGATGCGCAATATTTTGATAATCACACCATTCCAATTCGCAAATATTCTAATAACGAAAGGTGAGAAGCTTTATTTTTAGAATAGTCTATTTAACATAATCCCGGTTATGTAACTAAATAACAGACACACAGACTCATAGAATATTTGGTCTTTTTCAGTTCTGCTCCGTATATTTGTAGTGATTTAATACAATAATTGTTTTGCTATGAATTTTCATAAAGCTATCGCATGTGCTACAATGCTTCTATTGACTACAAATATGTTTGCAGTCAATACTTATTATTTAAATGATTTCGGCATACAACCTAATCAAAATCAAGACATGTCAGAACGGATGACAAAAGCTCTTGCAAAAATAAAACAATTAAGTGCGGATGAAGACAGCATAACAATAGAATTCAGACCAGGAAGATACTACTTTCACGCATCTAAGGCAGAGACCCAACCATATTACATCTCCAATCATGATCAAGATGGAATCAAAGCCGTTGCTATCAACCTTGATGGATGGAGCAACACCACACTCAATGGTCAAGGAGCAGACATTGTTTGTGATGGTGTAATATTGCCTATTGCATTGGTAAACAGCACAAATTGCTCCATCAAAAATTTGTCTGTTGATTTTAAGAATCCACATATAGCGCAAGTAGAAATTCTAAAAAGCGATTCTACCGGAATTACATTCCGCCCAACCCATGAGGTAAAATACAAACTTGACAACCATACGTTTGTATCATATGGCCGCGGATGGGAACGTCGGCCTAATTATGGCATGTGTTTTGAAAAAGAGTCGCACCATATATTATATCGCACAAGCGACACTTGGTGTGGTATAGATAGCGTCATCAAACAAAATGACGGAGCCTTGTATGCACCAAAATGGATTAATCAGCAACTTGTGCCGGGGACACAGGTTACTTTGCGCACATGGGACCGCCCTGCCCCGGCTTTATTTTTAAGTGGTTGCACCAACACGGCATTGACCAATGTCACCGTACATTACGCAGAAGGAATGGGCTTGTTAGCTCAACTTTGCGAAAATATTCATCTTGATGGGTTCAAAGTGGCCTTACGCAAAGATAGTGGCAGATACTTCACCACACAAGCAGATGCCACGCATTTCAGCGGATGCAAAGGTCATATTACATCAATCAACGGTTTGTACGAATCAATGATGGATGATGCTATAAATGTACACGGCACATATCTGAAAATAAAGAATATTATTGATAATAAAACCGTTGTCGCTCAGTATATGCACAGCCAAACATATGGTATGCAATGGGGATTTATTGGTGATTCCATAAAAGTAGTCAACTCAGCCACCATGGACTACGAGCCGACAACCTATATAATCCATAAGATAGATCAAATTTCTGACAAGGAGTTCAAAATCATGTTCACCACACCCCTTCCCGCTAATATCAATGTGGAGCAAGGCTTAGGACTGGAAAATATCACATGGACTCCAAGCGTACTGTTTGCCAACAATATAGTACGAAACAACCGAGCTCGTGGTTCTCTGTTCAGTACCCCCAAAAAGGTGATTGTAGAGAATAATATTTACGATCACACATCTGGAAGTGCTATTTTGCTTAGTGGTGATTGTAACGGTTGGTTTGAAACTGGCGCTTGCCGCGATGTTACCATTAGAAACAATAGGTTTATAAATGCATTAACAAGTATGTATCAATTTACCGAAGCAGTAATCTCCATCTATCCTGTAATTCCACAACTATCGCTTCAAAAATCTTATTTTCATGGTTCTAAAAACGGCATTGTCATAGAAAACAATGAATTTGTCACATTTGATACACCTTTAGTTTATGCAATATCTGTTGATGGACTTAAAATCATGAATAATAAAATATTTCACAACCATGATTTCCCAGCATATCATAGCAACAAATACGCTTTCAAACTCAACAGAGTAAAAAACACAATAATCGCCGGCAATCAAAATGACACCGGCGAGTTAAGCATACTTATAGAATAAACCTTATTCTATTGTTACACCATTGAAGTCAGGACAATTAATAAATATTTTAGTTGTCCTGATTTTTATCATTAAATGTACGAGCTATTTGGCTTCGTGAAAGCTCCAATTGTTTTTCCAAATGCGTTTTACGAATTTGCAGTACTTTCAAGTTGCGAAACAACGAAGCCGCCTCATACATTGTGGCCAATGCTTTTAATTGATTGTCAGGCAACGGCATTGAATATTGTTTGCCACCATTGAACACAAGCATAAATTTTGCACTTGGATTCTTGGTCGCCAAAACACCAATAGTGTCGCATTCAGCCTGCATAAATGTTATTATCTCTGCCCCACCCTGCTTGTCATTACGCTCTCCGTCGTGAGGCACTATGGCTGACTGAGCAGAAGTGCCATCCGGAAGTGATATGGTGACAGATGTGGAGTTAACAGGTTTATTTATTGACGATAATATATAGAACTGACCGTCAGGTGTGATCCGCGCATATAAACCTGGGGCAGATACCGGACTTTTATCTTTGAACTCTGCTGCCACAAAATAAGGCTCAATTGGATTGTCCACTTTTGCTATAAATTTACCTATACTGTCACTTTTAAGACTATACACAGCAAGCAAGCTATCTGTATGAGACAGTTCCGCAAGTGTAATCTTCTCAATAGCCATGGGGCGTAGGTGCATGCCTTCGCGTCTCACATCCACCTCTCCTGGATATGTATGGTCTATACTGTCAAGCAAAACCAACGCATGTTCATTATTTCCTTCATTCACAAAAGCCTCAGCTTGTTTATACAGTCCCTCAGCCTTTTCCCTGTCCGACGAACAAGATGTCATAAAGTTGCACACAATGGAGGCTATGACGATAAATTTAAGTTTAGTTGCTACGTTGCACATCCTTCACTCCTTTCACAGTTTTTATTTTCTTGATAATTTGATTCAGAGATTCCTTATTTGTAATTCCTACCACCAGAAAACCATTAAAAAGTCCATCATGACTCTCTATGGATATACTGCGTAGAGACACATCTTTTTCCTTACTAATAATTGATGTAATATTAGTTACGATGCCAATATCATCATTTCCTACAACCCTTAAAGTTGTACCGAATTGCTCCCCTATTTTCCCACTCCACTTAGTGGCGATCACGCGATACGGATAGCGAGCATAGATATGAGCTGCATTAGGACAATTTTTTCTGTGAACCTTGATAATCCCCTCGGCAGAGACAAAACCAAACACATCATCACCATATATAGGATTACAGCACTTGGCAAGTCTATAGTTAAGACCTTTTACATTGTCGCCAATAACAAGCACGTCGCTATCAGCTTTTGCGGAGGATTCTTCTTCATTTGCTTGAAGTTGAAACTTATCGGCCGAACGCTTTTCTTTATCATCTTCAACCTTACGATCTACCAATTCATAATGATTGATCACATCATTGACATCAAGTTGCTCAGAAGAAATAGCATTATAAAACTCAGTAACAGTTTTAAATCCCAATTTTTTGATAACTCGCATCAATACCGCCTCATCAACTTCAATTTTGCGGTTTTTAAATCGGCGTTGAAGTAATTCTTTAGCAAACTCAGCCGATTTGTTTGCCATCTCGTTTATGGTCTGACGAACTTTGGTGCGGGCTTTAGACGTGACAAGAAATTGCAGCCAATCAATCTTGGGAGTTTGATTGGTTGCTGTCAACACCTCTACAGTATCACCGGAAGCAAGTTTATAATTAAGTTTACGGCTTTTGCCATTTACTTTTCCTCCGATACATTTACATCCAAGTCCAGAATGAATATTGAAAGCGAAATCCAGCACTGTAGCACCAAGAGGCAATTTGAAAAGATCTCCTTTAGGTGTGAACACAAAGACCTCTTTGTTGTACATGTCCATCTTCATGTTCTTCATCAGTTCCATTGGCCCGGAATCAGCAGTTTCAAGTATATCTCGCACATGGTTCATCCAAGTGTCAAGGTTGCTTTCACTTTTTATTCCCTTGTATTTCCAATGTGCAGCAATTCCCTTCTCTGCAATCTCGTCCATTCGGCGTGAACGGATCTGCACTTCCACCCATTTGTTTTGAGGCCCTTTTACCGTAATATGAAGGCTCTCGTAGCCATTGCTCTTCGGAATGCTGAGCCAGTCTTTTAATCGTGCCGGATTTGGCGTGTATATATCAGTCACCACAGAGTACGCCCACCAACACTCCGGTCTCTCTCTTT
>CAMWXV010000135.1 GCA_947178305.1 uncultured Porphyromonadaceae bacterium
CTGTGAAGCTGATTAATGGCCGCACTGAGATAGAATCATCAGGTGGCATCACCATAGACACTTTGCGCCAATATGGCGAATGTGGAGTTGACTTCATATCCGTTGGTGCTCTCACACATTCTGTAAAAGGATTGGATATGAGCTTTAAGGCTTGCTAAACAATCATAAAATCGCACATAATACCGTCGCTTACCAACCAGGCGTGTTCGGCTATGCGCAGATTGCCATCAGGTGTCTGCTGCATTGCTCCGGAGGCCAAATAGGGAGTGGCGGTATTGTGTATATGAGACGCTGCTTCAGAGCCAAATAGCGATGCTGCTTGATGCGGGTTTATACCTTGTGAGGTGCGTAGCCTTACCATGATGTAGTCGTTTAGTTTTTCCGCATAGGTTTCTTGCTCGGTTTTGACAATCAATCCGTTGTTGGCTATATAATCTTTTAATGACGGCGGATTGAATTTGCGTTGGTCTGTGAAACTGTGAGCGGCCGGACCAAGACCGAGATAGGGTGTCAGATTCCAGTAGTTGGAGTTGTGACGTGATTGTTTGCCCGGTAATGCAAAGTTGGCGATCTCGTAATGATTGTACCCCGCATTTTTGAGAGCTGAACACAGATAATGATACATTTCCGAGCATACTTCTTGTGGGGTTTCTTTTATCTTTCCGGTTTTAAGTCTGGTTGTGAGCCGTGTGCCTTCTTCGTAGCTTAGAGAGTAAGCCGAGATATGTTCCGGATGTAGGCTCAGCACTCCATGAACTGATTTTTTCCATGTGTCTAATGTTTGTTCCGGTAGTCCGTATATGAGGTCAAGACTGAGGTTCGTTATGCCAGCCTTGCGCAGAGTGTTTACTGCGTTTATGGCGCATTGAGCCGAATGTCTGCGGCCTACTGATTCAAGTTCGGAATCAATGAGTGATTGTACGCCCATGCTCACTCTGTTTACACCGCTGTTGGTTAACGCGTGCGCAAGCTCTTGGGTTACATCTTCGGGGTTCACTTCTACTGTGATTTCTTCCATTGATGGCTTGCGCAATGTGTTGATGAGTGAGGCAAGGGTATCAATAGGTAGATTTGACGGAGTGCCACCTCCGATGTAAAGTGTGGTAAACGGTTCGTTCACTTCACTGTTTCTATGGTGCCATTCGTTGACAAGTGCTTTGAACCATGCTTCGCCACGGTGGTTGGTTGGCATGGAGTAGAAGTCGCAATACCAGCATTTTGCATGGCAGAACGGTACGTGTACATATAATCCGGCCATTAGAATTTTGATCCTTCGCGTTGGCAAATACTTTTAAACTCACAGAATGTACATGCGCTGTCAACTTTTGCTTGCGTGAAAGGCACGTCTTTGCTGAATATTTCGGTAATCAGACTGTCAAGGCGCTCTTTGTATTCGTTTATTACTTGATGATAGTCGTGTAGCTCCGCGCCATCAATCTTCAACGGACTTACTCCGTTGGCGCTGATGGATCGTAGCGGGTAAATCAAAGGGCGTATAGGTCGGTCGTCGTTGTTGAACTCACGATAGCACAAGCAGTAAAACAGGAGTTGCATTATACCTTTCACATTCTTTGTGTACTCGGAGTCAAACAGTTTTTCTATTGAAGGAGCTGCCAGTTCGTCTTGTCCGGTTTTGTAATCCACAAATCGCCAAATGCCATTGACACTGTCTATTCGGTCTATGATCATGAACACATTTACGCTGAGATTATCGTTGACACGGTATTGGCCGGACATCTTTTTTTCGGCATGAAGAAATGAAAACGGTGTGATTTCAATTTCGCGTCTGAACATTGACACAACTGTTTCCAATATCACTTTGCCCATAACCAAGGCTTCGCCAACGAGTGTTGTGTGTAGTTGGTCGCTTGGCAGTTTGTTGAACTGCTCATTGACAGTTTCTGTTATAAGTCGTTCAAGATATAGTCTGTTTTTGGGATTGATGTAATGCTGTAGTAGCTCGGCTGTGATTTGCGTATGTCCAGACTCTTTCATGGATTCGTAGAAACGCTGAGCCACTTCGTGTAGAATGGAGCCGTAAGTGGCCGCATCCATATATTCGGTGATTTCACTTTCGGAGCGGTATCCTTGCACGTATTGCAGGTAGAAATGTAACGGGCATTCTACGTATGTGTGCAGTGCGCTTGGTGACAGGTTGAACCCTGAATCTGCTATGGTAAACCTGTTGAGCAGTTTCATTATGCTGTCGGTTTTGGTCACAGATATTTCCGGTGCGGTAAATGTTGTGCCCCTGAATGTGGCAATAGAGTGTGTGGCATTTGCACCATTGAACAGATACAGGAGCTGGGTGATGTATCGCGACATCTCTGAACTTTTAGTGCCTCCGACACTGCGGGCATCGTATGTGAGCCACACGCGTTTGGCTCGTGCTATGAGTCGGTAGAAGTAGTAGGCATATATGCTTTCCTGAAAGTCGGTGGTGGCCATACCATAGGCTCGGCGCAATGTTTCGGGTATGAATGAGCGTGTGAATTGTTTGCGTGGAAATATGCGTTCGTTCATGGACAGTACCACCACGTTTTCAAAATCAAGAGATCTGGTTTCAAGCATTCCCATAACCTGAAGTCCGTGCAATGGTTCGCCACGAAAATTTATTTTGGCGGTGTTGATGGTGCGCTCCATCAACTGAAAGAATGTGAGATCCTGCATCTCTATGCGATGTTCCACGGCGGCGTAATACAGTTCCATCACAGCTTGTTTGTATGCTTGGATAAACTGTTGCTGTAGATGTGAGTCTTTCTGTTCGGTTTCATTAATTGTGGTGCTCACAAAATCAAGAACTTGCATCATGTATTCTTTGACTTGTTCAATACCGCTTTTGGGACCAACAGGAGTGAATATTAGATTGTAGCTTGGCGCAAGTTCATTGAGTAGAGTATCTGGAAGCATGAACATGCGCTTGGCTGATATAATGTTGAGCACTTCTTCACACTCTTTGGGTGCTATGCCATAAATTGCGGGCATACCCAGTAGTGCGCGTACATCTTCGTGAAAGAACGAGAGAACGCCATGTGCATTGCGAACCTTGAGCTGAAGCATCACGATGTTGTGAACAAGCGATGCCACGGGACTGAGGCGCATGGGAAATCCCATGGTGATGTTGAGAGTCTGAATCTTGTTTTCTCCCAGAGGTACTGAATGGATCAGTGGTATGAAGAGATTCTCATCGGGAAGTACTATGGCGGTGTTTATGGCGTTGTCGGGATGTTTTATGGCTTTGGTCCGAAGCATTTCGTTGACAAATTCTCCAGCCATTTTTACCTGACCTACGTTTGACGGCACTCCTATGATTTTTATTTCAGGGTAGGATGTTATATCTTCCTGCTCCAAAGGGTATAGGGAAGGAAAGTCTTGTATGTTTTTTTCAATGAATCGGCCGGCACGATTGTTGGGCATTCTGAAGGTTGGAGAGTTGTAGTCCCAATAGTAGTCAGCCAAGCCAAGAGCTTTCAATCGGCTGAATATCTGAAGTTCAGCAGTGCTGAGAACATTGAATCCGCAAAATACATATCTTTGATGTTCAAAATCCTCCAGTTTTGCTTTGCGCATATTTGTGGCAGCTTCGCGGTAACGCATTCCGGATGTGGTGAGTCCTTGACGGCGAAGCTCCTTGCGGAAGTTTTTGTATAGTGGAGACAGTACTTCCCAAAGTTTCAGAAACTTCTTGTTGGCTTTGGTGTTAGGGTTGTCAATGCTGTGAGCCACATGATTCCAAAATTGCTCCCGGTATTGGTGAGGCTTTTCATCGCCCCAATAACGGCGAATAATATTGAGTTGCTCTTCGGTAAGATAGTTGGAGCTAATTTCTTTGAGGCGTTCCACGTTGATAAACAGTTGGTCTGCATCAACCATGTATCTGTCCACATCGTTGAAGTCAGACAACAGCATGTCTCCCCAAAACAAGAAGCGGTCAAAGTTGCTGATTTCTTTGGATAGTTTGGCATATTCGTTGTATAGTACAAACAGTTGCTCATATCGTGTTGCATCAACTCCTTCGGAAAATTCGGCCACAAGTTCGCTAATGGTCATGAGACATGGAGAGATATGGTCTTTGCCTATAGCTGTGTCAAGATGTCGTGAAAAGAATGCAGCGCTTCGTTTGTTGGGAAAAACAAAGCAGAATTCGCTTATGTCATTACCATGATGGCGGGCGTAGGCTCGTGCCACAAGTTCAAGAAAAGGTGTGGCCATTGGGGTAGGGTCGTTGTTGTCCATGGTGTATTTGTCAACTCTTGAGTAGCAATATCACTTTTATTGCCACGTCCAGATTCACAATTTTTCCGTTGGCGTATCCGTAGATATGTCGGGCGGCAGTATCAAAAACCTCTATTAGTTTCTCAACATTGCGTTCTGTGATAAATCGGGCAAAATTGGCACTGAATTTAAGTTCTTCTTTATTGAGGTAATTAAGGGCTGACACATTGAGGTTGTATACAAAATTTTCGCGCATCAACCGGCTGCAATACTCATAGAAGCGGCATTGTTGTGCTC
>CAMWXV010000136.1 GCA_947178305.1 uncultured Porphyromonadaceae bacterium
TCCGTCTCGTGGGCTCGGAGATGTGTATACGAGACCGACTGATACTTGTCAAGCTTACGTTTTTTCTTGCCATCGGGAGTATCCACCATTTTGGTGGTAAGCGAAATTGTGCCATTGGGGCAATTGCGTTCGCAAATACCACAGGCTATACACTTGTGTCGACCATCAGCATCGTATTTGAGCTGAAGGATAGCGCGGAAACGCTCAGGCACATGCACAGTTTCGCGATTCTCAGGATAACGCTCTGTGATTTTGGGAGTCACAAACTCTTTGCCTGTAACCTGCATTCCCTTTACAAGACTCGCTATACCGGAACCAAGTGATGAAAAGTATTCTTTTACACTACCCATGAGTATAATTATTTGATTATTATTCTTATTATGACTGCACCTGGCCGCCCAATATATCAAGCAGCTCGGTGGTGATGCTTTGTTGACGCAGTTTGTTGTATTCCAATCGCAGCTGGTCAAGCAGCTTTTTGGCATTGTCGTTTGCACTTTGCATGGCCATTACACGCGCCGCTTGTTCCGAAGCACGATTTTCAGTGAAGACATCCTGCATCACAGCCAAAAGGAACATTGGCAACACCGAACGGAATATAGCGTTTGCGTTTGGCTCAAATATATATGGTTTCACATTCTCGGTCACACCATTTGCGCTAAACGCACTATCAACCACAGGTATCAACTGCTCTGCCTTAGGTCTTTGACGGCTAACGCTCTTGAAACTCATATACAGCAAATCCACACGGTCTATCTCACCGTCAATAAATTTGCGCTGAAGCATATCCACAAAATCACGCACTCCAGCACCGGTGGTTTTGGAATCAACTCCGGGCACATATTCCACAGAGATCCTACTATCGGCAATTTTGTGTACAGCCTTGGCCATTTTGCTACCTACAGGATAAATCACTATAGATACATTTTCGCCCAACGAAACTTTAAGGTCATTGATACGGGCTATCAACTGCTTGAATATATTCACATTATAAGCTCCGCACAAACCGTCATCGCTACCAAACACCACAATAGCCATCTTGTTTACTTCACGTGCCTCAAGCAGTGGAGAATAACATTTGGCATCAGAAGCCAACAGATTGCCTATAATTGATTCTATTTGGGTGCGAAACGGCAAAAGACGCTTCAAACTCTGCTCAGCTTTATGCATTTTAGCAGATGAAATCATCTTCATTGCTCCAGTAATCTTCTCAGAAGAAGCAACTGAACCTATACGTCCCTTAAGTTCGCGTAATGTTGCCATTTAGTTGACTGTTAATTATATTTTGCAGCCACTTCCTGTGCAGCCGCGGTGAGTTTAGCAGTTACATCATCGGTAAGTTTGCCGTCACGAATCTGATCAAGCACATCCTGTTGATATTTTGCATGCAAAAGCTGCAGGAAAAGTTTTTCAAATTCTGCTACAGATTCAGCAGGCACATTTTCAAGCAGACCTTTTGTGCCACAATAAATAACGGCAACCTCTTCCTCTACAGCCCAAGGATGATATTGGGGCTGGATAAGCAGACGCTCGTTTTTACGACCCTTGTCTATCACACGTGCTGTCACAGGGTCTATATCGCCGCCGAACTTGGTAAACGACTCCAACTCACGGAACTGAGCTTGGTCAATTTTCAATGTTCCGGCCACTTTTTTCATTGACTTGATTTGGGCGTTACCACCTACACGAGACACGGATATACCCACATTCACCGCCGGACGTATACCTCGGTTGAACAAAGCTGTTTCCAAGAATATCTGACCATCGGTAATAGATATGACATTGGTGGGGATATAGGCAGATACGTCACCGGCCTGAGTTTCAATGATAGGAAGCGCAGTCAATGATCCGCCACCTTTTACCATAGGTTTGAGCACTTCTGGCAAATCGTTCATTTGCGAAGCCACTTCCTGGTTATCAATAATTTTTGCAGCACGCTCCAACAAACGTGAATGCAAATAGAATATATCACCCGGATAAGCCTCACGACCTGATGGGCGTTTCAAGATAAGTGATATTTCACGATAGGCAACAGCCTGTTTTGACAAATCATCATAAACAATGAGCGCATCGCGACCTGAATCACGGAAATACTCACCGATAGCCACACCGGCAAAAGGAGAGTAATAGCGCATTGAGGCAGAATCGGCAGCAGTAGCGGCAACAACCACAGTATAGTCCATAGCCCCATGCTGACGCAAAGTTTCAACAATGGCTGCCACAGATGAAGCCTTCTGCCCAATCGCCACATATATGCAATACACCGGCTTGCCGGCCTCGTAATTTGAACGCTGATTGATTATGGTGTCAATAGCTATAGCAGTCTTACCAATCTGACGGTCTCCGATTATAAGCTCACGCTGACCACGACCTATAGGCACCATTGAGTCAATAGCTTTGATACCGGTTTGCAGCGGCTGCTTCACGGGCTGACGGTAAATAACACCCGGAGCCTTGCGCTCAAGTGGCAAACGGACAAGATTTCCTGCAATAGGACCTCGGCCGTCTATAGGTTCACCGAGCACATTGATCACGCGCCCCAGCAAACCTTCGCCTACAGGGATAGAAGCGATTTCACCGGTGCGCCGCACCGACATGTTTTCTGTTACTTTATCCACATTGTTGAGCAAGATCACACCTACATTGCTTTCTTCAAGGTTAAGAGCAACGCCTTTCACGCCATTCTCAAACTCCACAAGTTCGTTGGCGCAAACATTGTCAAGACCGTACACATGTGCCACACCGTCGCCCACTTCAAGCACGGTGCCGGTTTCCTCGAAAGTCACCTTGGAACTGACACTTTCGAGTTGCTGTTTTAATATTTCGGATATCTCGCTGGGGTTAATCATTGAGTATGCTATTTACTTAAAAGATTGAGTCGCAATTGCTTTAATTCATTACTGATAGAGGCATCAAGCCGTTCGTTGCCAACACTGACGGTGAAACCACCAATAAGCGAAGGATCCACAGATGCTGAATACTCCATAGTGCCGCCGTTAAGGTGCCTTTCAATAAGCGCACGCAGACGCTTATCGTCTTCAGCACTCATCTTGGCAGCGGACACCACAACCACCTTATGAATACTATGCTGCTTGCGATATATGTCAATATACGCAAGAGCGCATGCATAAGCCATATCAAGGCGCTTGTTCTGAGCCAAGAGTTTAAAAAAGTTGCACACAACGGAGTCAGAATTCTCTATGGCCAAAGCAGAGGAAAGCAACCCTATTTTGTCAGCATCGCTTACATAAGGATTGGCCATAACCTGCTGCATGCTGGGTAACGCAGCAAAGTTCCGCTCCAAAATGTTCATCAAATCATACACCTTGGTGTCAACGCCACGCTCACAAGCTGTGGCATAAAGCGCCTTGGCATATCTGCGGGGTATTAATCCTTCGTTCATCGTAGTGGCGTAGATTAATTTTGTTTATCCATATCGTCAAGCAGGGTCGAAACCAATCGCTGCTGAGCCTTTTCGTCGCGAAGTTCTTCACGCACCACTTTGGCAGCGATATCAAGAGCAAAAGCGCTCACCTCGTTGCGGAATTGCTGCTGCGCTTCTTTACGTTCCTGCTCAATCGACACCTTTGCGGCGTCCATCACCTTTTTGGCTTCGCCTTGTGCTGCCAATCGGGCTTCCTCAATGATTTGAGTTTTCATCTTGTCAGCCTCACGGAGCATATCGGCTTGCTGGCGACGAGCGTCGGCAATATATTTATCGGCCTGCTCTCGGGCGTGCTCCATCTGCGTCTTGGCATTTTGGGCATATTCCACGCCTTTGTCTATCAGGTCGGCACGGCTTTCTATCCCTTTGATAATGATTGGCCATCCCCATTTGTACAGCACAAACAGGAGAATGAGCACAGCCAAAAACATCCAGAATATCAAGCCAAAATCAGGTGTGAAGAGTTCCATAAGGAATCAGGGAGATTGTTAATTTGTAATTACACGAACATCGAAAGCAAGCACACAATAACTGCGAACAAAGCCACACCTTCTACAAGAGCGGCAATCACAATCATGTTGCTTCGGATGTCGCCTGCTGATTCCGGCTGACGAGCGATAGCTTCCATTGCAGCGGCACCAATTTTACCGATACCCAAACCTGCACCAATAGCTGCGATAGCTGCGCCAATACATGCGCCAATACCGAGAGTTCCTTCAACAGCTGCTAAAATCATTGATAACATAATGCTAATTTTTTAATGGTTTATTTTTTGTTTTTATTTTCAATCTAAATTATCGGTCTAAGCGGAATGCGCCTCTTCGTGCTCATGGTGTTCCTGACCGAAAGATATAAATATTGTGGAAAGCATGGTGAATACATAAGCCTGTATGAAGCTCACCAATACATCTATCAGCAACATGAACAGGGAAAACAGAACCGATACCACAGTTGTGGCTCCGGTAACTACCGGCCCCATAGCTGCAAAGATAAATATCAGCAATGTGAGCACAATCACTATCATATGTCCACCCATCATATTGGCAAACAGA
>CAMWXV010000137.1 GCA_947178305.1 uncultured Porphyromonadaceae bacterium
GGCATAGGTATGACAGCCGATGATATTGACAAATACATCAACCAAATTGCATTTTCCGGAGCTGAAGAGTTTCTTGAAAAATATAAAGATACCGCAAATTCTATAATCGGTCACTTCGGACTCGGTTTCTACTCCGCTTTCATGGTGGCAAAAAAAGTGGAAATCCGTTCACTCTCCTACAAGGATGGATCAGAAGCTGTGCAATGGAGCTGCGATGGTTCACCTGAATACACCATGGAAAAAATAGACAAGGCCGAACGTGGTACCGACATTGTACTTTATTTGGACGATGAGAACAAAAATTTTCTGGAACAAAGCGAAATTGATGCCCTGTTACGCAAATATTGTCGTTTCCTTCCAGTACCGGTAATCTCCGGAAAGGAACAAGAGTGGAAAGATGGTAAGTACGTGGACACCGATAAGGACAAGGTGATCAACAACACCGAACCAACCTGGACAAAAAAGCCATCTGAGCTCACCGATGAAGACTATCGTTCATTCTATCATGAACTGTATCCAGGTCAGGACGACCCTCTGTTTTGGATCCACCTCAATGTAGATTACCCCTTTACACTCACAGGAATACTCTTCTTCCCGAAAATCAAAAACAATTTTGAAATCACCAAAAACCGTATACAACTATACTGCAACCAAGTATACGTAACTGATTCCGTGGAAGGTGTAGTGCCCGAATTCATGATGCTGCTACAAGGCGTGATCGACTCACCGGACATTCCTCTCAACGTGTCGCGCTCCTATCTCCAAAGCGACACCGCAGTGAAAAAAATCTCCGGATATATCACCAAAAAGGTATCATCTCGCCTGGATGAGATTTTCAGAAACAACCGCCAGGAATTTGAGCAAAAATGGGATGACATAAAAATCTTCATTGAATATGGCATGCTCACAGACGAAAAATTCTGTGACTCAGCCATGAAATTCGCGCTCTTGAAAGATACTGACAATCATTTTTATACTTTTGAAGAATATCGTACCCTGATTGAAAGCAACCAGACAGATAAAGACGGCAATGTGGTATACATCTACGCTACAAATCCCACAGACCAATTCACATACATCAAAGACGCTACAGACAAAGGCTACAATGTATTGCTGATGGATGGTCAACTGGACAGCCACTTTATAGGTCTTTTGGAATCAAAGCTCACCAAAGCCCGCTTTGTGCGTGTAGACTCCGATGTTGTGGAAAACCTTATACCCAAGGCCGACCGCAAAAATGTGGAAATGGACTCCAACGAACGCGAAATGCTCACCGAGCTTTATCGCACACAATTGCCAAACGTGGACAAAGCCGAGTTTGTGGTATCTTTTGAAGCTCTCAATCCCGATGCCAACCCAATTCTTATAACTCAAAACGAGTACATGCGCCGCATGAAAGATATGGCAGCCATGCAACCCGGCATGAGTTTCTATGGAGAATTGCCCGACAGCTACAATTTGATTGTCAACACTGAAAGTCCAATAATCAAAAAAATCACAGAATCAGCCAACTCTAACCTCAAGCCCATGCTTGAAAATGTATTTGCCGCTATAGACAATGCCAATAGCAAAGCATCTGAACTTCGCGACAAAACCAAAAACGGATCAGACAAGCTTTCTGACGACGAACAAAAACAGCTCTCACAATTTGAACAAGACATAACACAACAAAGAGCTGAAGAGAAAAAAATAATTGAAGAATTCGGAGGCAACCAACCACTGGTACGTCAAGTTATAGATTTGGCATTACTGGCAAATGGCCTTTTGAAAGGTGAAGCACTCAACGCATTCATTCGTCGCTCTGTCACACTACTATAATCAGAGTGTTAAAATGATTTGACTCCAAAAAGTTTTGGACATATTAAGCACTATCATGTTATTGAAAGAGTCCGGTCAATGCCGGACTCTTTTTTTGTCATTATTCTTTAATGTCAACTCCCCTATAATATTTCGGCAACATGAACATCCATGCTGTTACGCAGAACGGCCCGGTAAGCACAGCCACTCCATATGGCATCAGCAATTTTGTCATAGCTATCTGAACAAGAACTGTCGTTATAATTGCTGTCAATGTCAAAAAAACAGACCGCCAGGTTTGACGATCAAACGAGCAGCCAACGGCTATAGCCGTGAGCACAGGACTAAATGAATACAAACCTCTGACAATATCACTTTCAGGTAATCCTGCCACAAAAGAAACACACATCGATAACGCTGATGCCACAGCAACCCACATGGCTGCAATACGATTGTTCAACAACAATGCAATAAAAAATATGACACCTGTTTGCCACGAATCAATCAGAAACACTTGCGACACACCTTTCAACCACCCCACAACAATCGTTTCTACATCAACAACCACATATGGCTGCACCCCATCAGGTATCAAAAAACACAATCCATCAATCATGGAAGCACTCTGCAGCACCAGCCATGTAATACCAACAAATGAGAATGTATATGAGCTAAGTCCAAAAACACTCAAAACCCTATCAAATCCTTCTCGTGCCCATACCGATAACATAGCACAAAACACAAGCATCGCCCACATTTGCCACGTATCGGCAAAAAAAACAGGAAAAGCACAACCTATCAACACTCCGTTAAATCCCCAGAGTCCGATTACACCATTCTCTTTACAAGGCTCTGAAAAATAACCGGTCAGTGTTGACACAAAGCATCCGACAACAGCACCACATGCCATAATAGGTGTGCCACAAACATAAGCGCCCCAAAAGATTCCGATTACAAAAAGAAGTCCGGACAAAACATTGTCACAGAACATCACCTGACCAAACCCTCTAAGGTACGATGCAAGCACCAGCCAACAGCGCCTACCGCAATTTGATATATCAACCATTAGTCTAGCAGTTTTAATACCCTATTGTTATCTCTTGAAATAGCGGCTGAACAATTCTTTATAACAAGACGTGGACTTAAAGCCAATTATTGCACTGTCAAGCCGCGATGCAAGTGCTTGATTGTTCTTACCCAGCAACCAAGGTTGAAACTGACTGAAAGACACCTTGGTGCTCACATCCAGTTTGGGATAATCTTTGAGCATGGCATTTGCAACAGACTCATTAACCACAGCCATATCTATATCTCCTGTGGCCACAAGCATCACCAACTGCTCTGACCCATACAAACTATCTTGATGCACAAAAATGCTATCACCAATCTCCGCAGACAAATTTTGCAGTCTGCTGACAACAGACGCATTTGAAGATACCCACACATCCTTGCCTCCAAGATCCAATGTAGAAACGACCGCAAGTGAATCTTTACGTTGCACAAGCACTTGCCTATCCAAATACACAGGCTCAGTAACAATATAACGCTCCTGAAAATCACTGCTGCCGGCCAAATCTGCCACCACAATATCATACAACCCACCATTCAAGCCATCAAGAGCCTCGGGCAAAGCTGTTAGCGGATGAAACTTCAACACTAATCCCTCTTGCTTTGCCACCATACGCATCATATCATAATTGAATCCGCCAAGGGTATCAGCATACCGATACAATAACAATGGGGAATATTCTATGGCCACATCCAATGTATCGCCTCCGGAATGATGTGGCACCACACCGGCATAGGGAGATTTCATACTACACTGTTTTAGCATAAACATCAATGCCACAACAGCGACCAAAAGCGCAAGATACAATGCTGGCTTTTTATTATCAGGAGTAAAATTATGCTTCATCAGTTAGCAAAATCCACAGAGACCCCTATTTGGAACCGGCGGGGATTAAGTGGGTATCCGGGCATAGAAAAATATTTATTGCCTCCAAACAATCCTTGATTGACATGCGACATAAGTACATAGAACCGGGCTTTTTTCAACTTCATGTTCAGATATGCATTGCAAAAAGGATAACCTCCTACCTTCACATCATTTTGATTACAAAACGCAGTTGTAGCAGGCTGATATATTGGAGCATTGTATTTGGTATAATAATCACAATCCACACCAAATTGTACATGAAGCACTTTGGCTACACGAAACAACAGATACAGATTGGAATATATGGCAACTTTAGGTATCGGTACAACCGACGACTCGCTACTTGTTTGATAAGTCACAGAATTGTTCCAATGCAATATACCCACCTTAAAATTCTGTTGCAATGATGCGCTGAACACCTGCACACTTCCTCCATGCTGCACCGGCATACCCAAAGAGTTGAAATATATGTGATTCTGCACATTCTCAACTCCGATGTTCAAATGGGTGTCCGTCACATCAAGATCCAACTTTCCACCGGCTCGAAAACGACGAATCTTACCAAAATCATTATGCCAAATAAAATGATTTGACACATAATTATTCATCAGAAATGGAGCCGTCTTGTTTGCAAATGCACCATATCCGGTTATTTTAACGGAGTCTTTCCAAAATTTAAATCGTGCACTTATGTTACCTGACACATCAATCTCGCCGGCAGCAGGGCCAACAACACCTATTTTGCCGGT
>CAMWXV010000138.1 GCA_947178305.1 uncultured Porphyromonadaceae bacterium
ATAGGAGTCCGTCTCGTGGGCTCGGAGAGGTGTATAAGCGACAGGTGCCATATCTCAATGAAGTGTCCATAGGCCATGCCCTTATAAGCGATGCCTTGTATCTCGGCTTGGCTGAAACAATCAAACGATACAAAGAATGCCTGTTATGATAGATTCAATTGTGGCTCAGGCCACCGATACCGTTTCAACTGTTGCAACAACCGTGGCTGCCGCTACTCCTGCCGCAGCTCCTCAGGTACAAGAACTGTCGGTGTGGCAGCTTTGCCTTGAAGGCGGATTCATCATGATTCCGCTGGCGCTGCTGGCCGTGATTTCAATTTATGTGTTTATTGAACGTGCCATTGTGATACGCAATGCGTCAAAAGAGGATGCCTCGTTTATGCAGCGTATCCGCGGTTATATACACGAGGGCGAGATAGAAACGGCACAAAATCTGTGCGCGCGTACCAATACTCCTTATGCACGATTGATAGCCAAGGGTATAAGCCGTATAGGCCGTCCGATGAACGATGTGCTTGTGGCTATCGAGAACACCGGTAATCTTGAAGTGGCTAATCTCGGTAAAGGATTGCCTTGGCTTGCCACCACTGCTGCAGGCGCCCCTATGCTCGGATTTCTCGGTACTGTGATAGGTATGGTCCAGGCATTTTACAATTTGGCCAGCGCCGGCTCAAGCGCTAACATAGATGTGCTTGCCGGCGGTATTTACGAGGCTTTGGTGACTACCGTGGCCGGTTTGATTGTGGGTGTGATAGCATTGTTTGCCTACAATTATCTTGTGGCTCGCATCAATGGTGTCATGACCCGACTGGAGGGTAACACCATGGAGTTCATGGATTTGCTTAACGAACCGGCGTGATATGGCACTGAAGCGTCAATATGAAATGACATCGCTGTTTTCAATGGCTTCAATGACCGATGTCATATTCCTGCTGCTGATATTTTTTATGGTCACAAGCACGTTTGTGTTTCCTACGGCGCTGGAAATCAATCTGCCGCAAAGTTCCGAGCAGACGGCGATAAAACCGGGTACACGGGTGTACATAGACAAGGATATGGTGATGTATGCATCGTTTGGCGACGAGGAGCCTCGCATGATGGAGAGCCGTGACCAGCTTTTGACTTTTTTACAACTCACTCAACAACAAGATTCTGCACGTCAGTTTATTGCTGTTTATGCTGATGAGGAGGTGCCATACGGAAAGGTGATAGAGGTGCTTGATCTCGGTGCCACTTCCAATCTGAAAATGGTGCTCGCAACCAAGCCTGCACCGGCAAAACTTAAAGAGGCCGCTCAATGACCAACAACCGGAGAGCCAAAATAATAGCCCTTAGCGTCACCATTGTGTTATGCGCATTGATGATTGCAATGATGCTTATGCTCACGCTTAAACGCGCTGAGCATTCTGAGCGCACGTGGCCTCCGGTGGACAGTAGTGAACTGCTGTTTGAGGGCGAATATGTGAAATTAGGTGATATTCCGGAGCCGGAACAGAACGACAATAATGCTTCGGAGGCCGAAGCTACGGACATATCGGGTATAGACCGCACTAATGCGGGAACTCCGGAGCAGGCTCCGGCTCCTGTGCTGACAAGCGAACAGGAATCTCCTGCCAAGGTGACGAAGAAGCCGCAACCGGAGAATCCCGGCCCTACGAAAGAGGAATTGGAACAACAACAGAAAGAGAAGCTGCAACAGGAACAGAGCCAGCAGATTGCCAACCGTGTGAAATTCGGTGGTTCCGGTTCCGGAAAAGGGAACTCGGGTAAAAGCGGCTCTCCGAACGGGAATGCCGACCATGGGGCTTTGAGCGGTGCTCCGGGCACTTCGCTTAAAGGACGCAGTTTGGAGTCCTGGGCGCGTCCGACAGGTCATGCTACCGGCACAATTGTAGTGAGTGTGCGTGTGAATCGCCAAGGAAAGGTGATTGCGGCTTCGTACAGCCGTGGAACAGGGGCGGTGGCAGCAAACACTGCGGCACGGCAAAGCTGCGTCCAGGCGGCAAAAAACAGCCGTTTTTCGGTGTCTATGGAGGCTCCGGCTGAACAGACCGGAACTATTACATATAAGTTTGATTGATTAAAAACATTACTCAATCACGAGAATTATTTGTTTTTACTTCTATGAAACATAATTACTTATTATTAATTCTGTTCTTATTTTTTACCAATATAGTTGCAATGGCAACAAGTATTGAAAAAGAAAAAGAACAACAACTTATGCCCTTCAAATTATATCCCACAGAGAATATGTGGATTTTTCTTAAACTAGACACTCGCAATGGCGAAATTTGGCAAGTTCAATACAGCATTAACGATCCTAAACATCGTTTTGAAACCCCATTAAACTTATTAGGTGTAGATAACGATAATACACATGTAGGCAGATACGAACTATACCCAACCGAAAACATATATAATTTTATTTTGCTTGATAAACTAAAAGGTTATGTATGGCAAGCACAATGGGATTTTAATGAAGAGAATAGACATGTCATACCTATTAACCCAATACTTTATAATAGAATTGACAATTAAAACAACGGCTTGCATTTGAAACAATCATATTTTTTTAATAGCTCGTCAATCTTTTCTTGTTTTTCCGAATAACAACTACACGTTTTAGTATAACCCAAAACAGGTTGACTTTGGTTAATAGCACAAAATGCATCATCATAGTTTCCTATAAACCTAAAATATTTGCACTTCACACAAGACTGCTGTAATAATCCATACTTAATTCCTATAGTAATAGCAGCTTCATACCAAGTGACGTTTTGCTCAATCAAAAATTCACGACATCTATATTGCGATGGTTTATCGTCATTGCAACATACTGAATTGCAAAACATTTTCCCTGAAGAATAAAATCTTAACCTATTTAGTTTTCTTTTATTCAATATCCTTTTAGATTTAAATTTAAAATTAACCAACCGACATTTATCTGATTGCATCAAAGGCAACTTAATATAGTCACAAACATCATTCTCAGAATAAATATCAAAAACAATATATCTTACATTACCTAACAAATCACGCTTATTTTTAAGAATACCATCAACATATATATTAAATATAATGTATATCGGATCTCCTTTTTCTGTTGATGGCTCTAGAATAAGATCTGCATCAAATTCACTAGATTGTTTAATAGTACTACATTTATTGTAATAAGGTCTAATATCTACGCTACATTCATCTTCATCCCAACATTCGTTAGATTTATAAAATACACATTTTTTATCTGAATTACATATAACACGACCAATATATCTCAGAATAAAACGATCTGATTCATTAAAAATCTTCATGAACCAGATTTTAGATAATTTTCTAAGATAACTCTCAGGCAAACATACAATAGACGCATCTTTATGTGCAAAATGATGCTGGCGAACCTCACCTAAACGAGGTATTAATTCTTTTTCGCACGCAATACATTTATAAGTGTTTTCCATTCTAGTTTTTTTATCAATTTTATCAATAGAAACTAGACAACCATCTACGTCAACCGAATATCTATACTTTATATCTGACATATATCTATAATTATTAAAACAATAAATATTTTAAGCAAAACAAATTTAATACATTCGCTACAATCATAATCATTTGAAATCGCAATTATCCTTGATTGCGGCTTCGTACAGCCGTGGAACCGGGGCGGTGGCAGCGAACACTGCGGCACGACAAAGCTGCGTCCAGGCAGCAAAAAACAGCCGTTTTTCGGTGTCTATGGAGGCTCCGGCTGAACAGACCGGAACTATTACATATAAGTTTGATTGATTTTAAGGATATATAGGCGGCTTAGGCTACTTGGGCAACCTAAGAACTTTCTTATACCTTAATAGCAGTAGCGGACACCATGCTGCACCGTTGTTTGTTTTAATATATTATGTGCGAAAACAGGTACAAAAAAAGCTCGCCGGGGCGAGCTTTTTCTACTTATGAATTTTGAAAAAAGGGAGGTCGTGAATTAGTCAATCATTTCGTCAGCTTCGTAACCGCCCATTTCACGGATGGCGTTCTTGAGCATTACGTACTGCTGGAAGAGATGGTTAACAGGTACTTCGCCTTTGATGTAGTCGTGCATGGGGCTCTTGAGGAAGAAGCTCAAGAAGCGCTGTATGCCATAGCGGCCGGCGCGTGCTGCAAGGTCGCTAAGGAGCACGAGGTCAAGGCAAAGAGGTGCTGCGAGGATTGAGTCGCGGCAAAGGAAGTTGATCTTGATCTGCATGGGGTAGCCCATCCAACCGAAGATGTCAATGTTGTCCCATCCTTCTTTGTCGTCGTTGCGGGGAGGATAGTAGTTGATACGTACTTTGTGGTAGTAGTCGGTGTAAAGATCGGGCTGCTCTTCGGGTACGAGGATGGATTCAAGTGTTGAGAGCTTGGAAACTTCTTTGGTGCGGAAGTTTGCGGGCTCGTCAAGCACAAGACCGTCGCGGTTGCCGAGGATGTTGGTAGAGAACC
>CAMWXV010000139.1 GCA_947178305.1 uncultured Porphyromonadaceae bacterium
AAGGAGTATCGTCGGCAGCGTCAGTTGTGTATAAGAGTCAGAGGCAATGCACAGGCGCATTATTGGATTTGTCGGTATTATTACACGTTTGATTGTGAGAGTCGCAGATACCTTTATTGGTTTGAGAAATCTGCGAAAGGAGACAATTTGAAGGCGCAAAAGTTTCTTGCTGACTATTACCGTTATCTCTGCGATGATGATGACGATGGTTTGGATTCGGAACAACGCAAGTCGTTGGGCAGGAAATGGCTTTACCGAATGATTGAAGCGCTGAAGAGGAAAGCGGACAAAGGTGTGGTGAGTGCGACAAAATCCCTGATGAATCTTTATGTGCACGACCGTCCCGACGATATGACAGAGATGGAAGGGGTGGATGCAGCCTTACTATGGTATGAACGCCTGATAGAGATACTGCGGACGAAAGCAGAACGCGGAAATGTCAAGAACAAGAAAAATCTTGCGGACGCTTTGGCGTGCGAATCGGGTGTGCCGGTGGAAATTGTCAGCTATCTGCCGGATCGGATGGACGAAGCGATGCGGCTCTATGAGGAGATTTCCGGCGAGAAAAAAGACGGTGCTTCATACTACGATTTAGCTCAGACATATAGCGGCGAGGGAGAGGCAGAAAAAGCCTTTGAGTGCTATATGACAGCAGCAGGACTTGGGTATGCTGCGGCATATTACAATGTAGCGCTCGCTTATCTTGATGGCATAGGCGTTAGAAAAGATTTTGACAAAGCTTTTGAGTGGTTCAAAAAAGCTGCCGACAGCGGTGATACCTATGCCAGGTTAAAACTGGCGGAATGTTACAAGCGCGGTGCAGGATGCGAGAGGGATTATGCTGTAGCTATGGCATTATATCAGCAGATAGCCAATTCCAAGAGAGCGAGGGGAAATGTCGGCGAAATCGGCATGGCAGAGTATGAAATCGGCAATATGTATCTGAAAGGGCTTGGCGTAGAGCCTGATTTGCAGCTTGCCTATAACTATTTCAAGCAAGCGGCCGCAAAATATAACCGCGCCGCTGAGAATGCACTCAACAATAAGAAGTTCCGCGATTTCAGATAAATGGGTATGGCAATGGGTAAAGACGAGCTGTTGGAATTGATTGGCCGGATGTGCACTCATCATGAACCGGGTGTACGCTGTTCATGGCAAACGACTTCATGGAAGGCTTTGCGCGAAGCGGAGAATCTGACTGACAGGGCTATATTTCCTGCATTGGAGGAGATTATTAATGAAAATCCCGGAGAGAACGGCTTGGATATTCGCAAGGCGGTCTATTTCATTTATAAAAGGTTGTTGATTCATCGGTTTGATGAAAGCCGGTTTGCCTTTTTGCTCTCACGATTGGATAAAGAAGTCCTAAGAGGTGAGTATATGTGGTGGAACGACTATCTTTGCGAGATGGAAATCAATACCGACACTCCTGTCACGCCACTACTTGCCATTGCTGAAAGGGGCGATAAATATGACATGAAATGGGTATGCAAAACCATTGAGATATATGCCGGGAAAGGAAACGTGGAGTCCATCTACGCCCTTCCCGCCTTGAAAGCGCGTGTAAAAGCAGCCAAGTGGACGCAACGGCAGGCAACGGCAGACATTCTGAAAGAATATGGTGTTGAATCAAAAGCCGATATGGAGCAGCTGAGCGAGGAGGTCGGCGCAAATCTCTATGAAGCTCTGAAAGCCGGAGTGCTTGAAGCATATAAGATTACTCCCAAACGATTAGAAAAACTTATTGAACATATTTTTAAATAGGTTATGGCAAAGTTACAAATGCTCTCCTTTGAGGATGATTATATTCTTGAACGACGTATCAGGGAGGAATCTAATTATTGCGATGTAGCTCATCTATGGGTTGCAACTTTCGGTATCTGTCAGGTTATCCTGCTGGAGCTGTGGCCTCTTGACCTTGACGGAAACGGTCGCCTAACGCTCTGTGCCAATGTGGAGAATCCAAACAAGATTGCCGGTTATTTCAACTGGAAAGGGGCGTTTAATGTCTCTACATACAATCTGCCGCTTGATGTTTCCCGCAGGCTTTATGAATTCAAAAAGTTCAATGACGAGTTTGTGGAGTATGTAGCCAATCTCGTGCTGGATGTTCTGACAGAGATTGATGAAATAAACGGTGGCAAGAACCGGTTGGCGCAACGGCGTGACGATATTTTGCAAAAACTGCGTGACTGCGGATTCCAAAAGAAAATACTGCTTGAACGGTATTCCAAACTGAGCAGCGACAGAAAACATCGCGCCTTGGTGTATAACTGTTTCGGGCAATCCGTCGGCGATGCGCTGAAAGTGGAGATTGAAAACGTGGCCACGGGCGAGGTCATCGTGTCGAAATGGATAGATGAGGAGCTGCCATGCTGCCTTTTTCAACACAAGTCCTGCATCAACAAGACGCGTTGGGACGGCGATAAATTTTGCGTAAGCAAAGGAAGACCGGAGCCGTGGGATACCATAGAGGTAGAGCTGCCGGCAAACGACTGATATTAAAGCGATGATTATGACAGAATATAAAATTAAATATACAAGCGATAAATTTGACATTGACAAATGCCGTGAGTCGGCAGAATCGGGTTATTCACCTGCACAATATCAGCTTGGCCAATGCTATGAGGAAGGCATCGGCGTGGAGCGTAATCTGGCAAAAGCGTTCAGATTGTATTGGCAGGCATCGGACAACTGCCGCCCGGCGCAGGAACGGCTGAATAAAGATACTTATCAGTGTCAACTTGCCAAATGGTTGAAAAAGGCAGTCAAAAGAAAGGATTTTTTAAGCACAGATTTGGCGGAGGCCATGTGTATGCTCGGAAGTTGCTATAGGCATGGCTATGGGGTGGATTGCGATATGACATCGGCCGTTGAATGGTGGTGTAAGGCGGCTGAACTCGGTGATGCCTACGCTTGTGATTGTATGGGTTATTGTTATAGTATCGAACAGGGAGGTATGCCGAAGGACTTGGAGCAAGCTTTTGCTTATTATCAGAAAGCAGCTGAGAGAGGGTATGCCGGAGCATATTTTACATTGGGACTGTGTTACAGCGAGGGTAATGGAGTCGGCCGGGATGATGAACAAGCCTTCTTATGGTTTAAGAAAGCGGCGGATAACGATAACCCTATGGCATGGGTGGAACTTGGCAACTGTTACGCTACAGGACGCGGAGTGACTGTTAATTATAAATGCGCCGTTGAATGGTATCGCAAGGCGATTGATATCGATGGCTATGTTTCCCCTGATGCCCTGCGAGGTCTTGCCAATTGCTATGCCGAGGGTCATGGTGTTGAACAGAATTGGAAAAAAACCGTGGAATTATATCGTAAAGCAGTAGTTATGAATGATGCGGAAGCGCAATATCTGCTTGCCCGATGCTATGCCAATGGGAATGGCGTTGAGCTGGATATGGCAGAAGCCGTGAAACTGTACAAGAAGGCGGCAAATAATGTTTGCGAGAACAAAGGCTATTATGGTCATGCGGGAGCCATGCGCTGTTTGGGCGACTGTTACGCTAATGGCGAAGGGGTAAGAAGGAACGCAAAGCAAGCGGCGGACTGGTATGTTAAAGCCGAGGAATTGGAGTCAGCTTCAAAATCACTTTAACAGATCTTGAATGTATTCGCATAACTCACTTCTGTTTATTTTAAACAAGCGGCAGATAATTATAACCGCGCTGCTGAAAACGCTCTTAACAATAAGAAGTTCTGTGATTTCAATAGAGGGAGATAAAGAAGGAACACGTTTTAGCGTTGATTGAGCGGATGAATGTGTTTGATTCGTAGGCAAGATGTTGTTATGAAGGAACAGCTCAATGGTATGGTTGTTGTGAAGCGTAGAAACTGACTGACGTTGCTTTGTTTCTAATGTTTAGCTATGTTAACGAGTATATGTATGAATATTGAAGAACTGCGTAATTGTTGCCTTGCTATAAATAAGGCTGTGGAATGTACACCATTTGGTGATGATGTTCTTGTATATAAAATAATGGGAAAAATGTTTGCTTTTTTCTCTCTTGTGCCGAAAGATATCGGGCATTTTGTGGTTATGAAGTGTGATCCTGAAAGAACGGTTGAATTAAGAGAGAAATATGAGGGGATAACCAAGGGGTATTATGCGGGAAACAGTTTGTTGTGGAACTCTGTCTATATTCAAAAAGATGTGCCTGATTGGCTGATCAAGGAATTGATACAACATTCAGTGGATGAAGTTGTGAAAAAATTGTCAAAACGGAAGCAAGAAGAATATTTGGCAAACGAGTGACCTTTATGTAAGCATGTGAAGGTCTGAACCGTGGGATATTGTGGTTATAGAGTTGTCAATATGAGTGGGGTGGTTACAGACGGAACGGAATGGGTAGGATGCAATAAACAGGCACTGCTTCGCCTTTGACTTTTCCGGCTTCCCACCGCGGCATGTTGCGAATTATGCGCACGGCTTCACGG
>CAMWXV010000140.1 GCA_947178305.1 uncultured Porphyromonadaceae bacterium
TTAGAACATTTTAGATTTTCATGTTTGAAGTCCAATTTGTATTATATTTAATTACAAAATAATAACCCAATTAACAGATAAGTACGAAACAGATATATTCATATAGAATGAAATACAATGTAAAATCATTTCTTGATTTGATTAACTCCCTGCGTGATGAAAATTCGTGCAGGGAGTTTTTGGAATTCCACCGAAGGCACGGAGAGCCGATATGTCCCCATTGCCATACCTAATCAAATGAACACTATAAATTGAAACAGAAAGGTGAATTCAAAGGACTATATAAATGCCGGAAATGTAGACAAAGGTTTACTGTTACTGTAGGAACAATATTTGAAGGAAGCAAATTACCTCTATCCAAATGGTTTTATGCAGTATATATCTTCCTAAGTCATAAGAAAGGTATAAGCAGTGTCCAATTAAGTAAGGATATAGAAGTCACACAAAAGACTGCATGGTTTATCCTTGAACGGATAAGACATAATATGAAAGACTTAATCCGTTTTGAAGGTAAAGATAGGACACAAGTGGATGAAACATATATTGGAGGAAAGAACAAAGGTAGATTTAAGAATGCACAAGGAAGAAGTCTAAAGCAGAAAATTCCTGTAATGGGTCTAATATCTGACGGTATTGCAATAGCTAAAGTTGTTCCTAACACTAAAGGAAAAGTTTTGAAATACCAAGATGCAATAGCGGAATTTGCAATATAATAGAAAACAGCTCACGGATTGCAGTTTATCCAAAAATAATTACTAATTCCGTGGAGTCCTTAGTGACAAGACATATTAGGAAGCGTTTAGCTTATTCCTTGCCAATGAATCTGGACAATTCAAATGCACAGAGGAATAATGATAGACTGCTCCCTTTGGTATGCATATCTGCACGCAAGTGTACATATACAGCCAAAGGCGTGAGTTGTTTTCATTTTTCTGTGCAGAGGTAGTCCAGAACCCATTGGCGGAATTTGATAACAGTCTTGCGCCTCTTTGTTTCTGTAAAATGCTCCTTTTGAGACTGGTGGGGCAACGTAAAAAAAATGAAAAATAAAATTGTGTTTATGATGCTTGCGGTATGTCTCGGATTTGCTGCTTGCAGTGATGAAAATGATGAGCCGAATGGTGGCGAGTCTAATCCCGTCAATCCGACAACAGTATTTGTCAATGGCATACCGAAGCAAGTTGGCAGTATGACAATCAGTACCAACAATGACGGTCTTGTATCCCATATTTCAGATGGGAATGTGAATGTTGATGTTTCTTATCCGAATTTAAGTAGAACAATGACATCTGATGTAGTTATAGATATTGATGATTCTGAGGAGCAGTATACAGTAAACGTATCTTTGAATAGCATTGGATATGCAAAGTATTGGAAAATGAGTTGGAAAGATGGCGATTGGGAGGAACGATGGTTTGAATATAATTCAGACGGACAGTTGCAAAAGATAAAATTTCTAATCCAGAAGGGAATGGAACAATTGAATTCGTTTATGCTAAAGGAGATATTACGAATGTCAAAATGACTCCTTCTGATGGAGGAACAATGACTTTGTCGTATGGAGTTGAACCAATCAAGAATAATGGAGGAATAATGCTTTATCAAGTATATGGCATTGATGATGATGCTATGCAATATGCATACTATATTGGTCTCCTTGGGAAAGGGACATCCAATCTTCCTGTTAAAAATAACATGGTATTTGATGGGGATAAAATATCAGAGAACTATAATTGGATTCTTAATGAGAAGGGTATGCCTACGAAGCTAACAATAAAACATGTAGAACCTGACTATGCTGATACCGAAGATATAATCTTCAAATGGTAAATACAAAAAATTTGTATGTGTTAATTATACACAACGCTATGCCATAAGTATACCGCATTTATATATATATTGGAACATTGAAGTATATAAGTGTGTTAATTTTTTTGTACCTTTGCGTTGCTATGAAAAATTTCTATCTGCTATCCATACTATTATTTTTAGCCACCGGCGCAGTTTCTTGCTCCCATCACTCCGAGCTTGACACTCCCATTGATGAAACCGAGGATATATCCGTTCCAACCAGGCTTACCCTTTTCATGTATATGCCGTGGAGCGACCTTTACACATCGTTAAACCGCAACATGGACGATATGTTGGCCGCTTTAAGTCAAGAAAAACTCCCCGGTAAAAAAGTTGTTGCGTTCATATCCAAGTCTCCTTATGAGGCTGAAATGTATGAACTGACCGGAGGCAAAAAGAAGCTCCTAAAAACATACACCTCTCCCGCCCTCACATCTCCCCAAGGAATTGCGTCCATAATATTGGATGTAAAAGAGTTTGCACCCGCATCCCAATACGCCATGACAATAGGATGCCACGGCACAGGATGGCTTCCCATAGGCTCACTTGACCAACCGAACAAATACACTCTCGCATACCAACAATACAAAATCAAAGACCCCGCGACACGATTTTTCGGTGCCCTTACACCTGACTTTCAGGTTGAAACTTCCACCCTTGTATCAGCTCTTGAAGAATCGTCCACACACCTTGATTTTCTTGTGTTTGATGCCTGCTACATGGGATGCGTGGAAGTCGCCTATCAGCTCCGTGATGTCACTGACATAACAATGTTGTCACCAAGCGAAATAATGGGTATCGGACTCCCATATCAGCAAATCGGCACACTGCTTTTGCACGACCAGGTCAATTGGCAATCAATATGCACAAAGTTTCATGAATTCTTTTCATCCTACCTCTACCCCTACGGCACCATTTCGGTCATTGACAGCCATAAGCTCCCGCTTTTGGCCGATGCCATGCGTCAACTCAATGCCGAGTATCAATGGGATTATTCACACACCGAGGAGCTGCAATCATTCGGCGGTTTCTATCGCGAGAATATATTCTTTGATCTTGGACAATATGCCAAGCGTCTAAGCAATGGCAACAACAGCGAGTTTCAATCCATCCTACAGCAAACAGTCATAGCCGCCACTCACACACCGCGCTGCTATGTTGCATCCAACGGCACCCTGCCCATAAATCATTATAGCGGCCTTAGCTGCTCCGCGCCAAGCACTTCTCTGTTCACAGCCTCTTGGCTTGAAACCCAATGGGCCATAGACACAAAAAGCAGAGCCGACTGAATGCCGGCTCTCATAATTCTTTTATCTCCAAAAGCTCTATTTTTGGTTACGAGGATTATATCCGAGCGTGCAGGTACGCTCCTTTTGTAGCTTCTCGTCGTTCTTATTGTTGTCACCTTCATTGACGGCCACTCCGGGATAATCCTTTGAAGCATCCTCAATCTTTGTTTCTGTTTCAAATTTTTTCTTCTCCATAATACAATCGTCTATAAATAAATTTCTATTAGTTCAACATTTCTTTTTATCAAAATGTTTATTTTCGCAATCATCCATGTTACATATCCACATCATGGTTGTATTATAGGTGTATGTCAACACAACCACTCATAGACGCATATTCCGAACTCAAGGACAAACTCCACGCCATGGCTATATCCATGCTCCACAGCGAGAGCGAAGCTATGGATGCCGTGCACGATGCGTTCTATAATCTTCTAAAGTCCACCCCGCCCGCATCTCATTCCGAGGCCACAGCAAAGTTCATCACCTCTGTAAGAAACATATGCATTAATAAACTCAAGCGCAACAAACCGATTCTCGGATACGACATCTGCCAATCCTGCCACTACGATGACACTCCTCCGCCCGACATCAACATCCGGCAGTTGCTCTCCATCCTGCCGCCATTGCAACGCAAAGTTTTTGAGCTTGCCATTCTGCACGATTACGAATATCCAGAGATCGCCGACAAACTCCAAATCTCTATTGAGGCTGTGCGAATGAACATGAGCCGGGCAAGAATCAAACTCCGTGCACAATACAATAAACTAAACAAATGAAACACCCCCATAACATAACCCTCCAAGAAGCAGACACGCTGGCCAGGCTCTACCTCGAGTGTAAACTCACACACTTGCAGGAAACCCAGTTTGAATATCTGTTGACCAATATCCCCTACGACTCTCCTGCCATCCGCGAGGTTCGCTCTATCATGGTTCCATCGCTACTCATTGCCCAGGCCGCACACAATCATTCCACCTCTCGCCCGCGCCTAAGGCATAAATTTTCATTCATTGCCGGCATGGCTGCATCCGTAACACTGATTTTGGCAGCATCATTATATTGGATTCAACCATCATCCACAGCTCCACAAAACAACTATATTGTGGAAGCATATGTAAACGGCACGACTCTCACAGACAAGCAAGCCGAATATTATGCCAGGAAAACAGAAGCCCAAAGCATGGCAATGCTGCTCAAAGCAAAACTCCATAGCGAGGCCATACAACAACAATCAATGTCCAACATGAACAAAATACTTAATTCCCAATGAAAAAAACAATACTGCTTATCA
>CAMWXV010000141.1 GCA_947178305.1 uncultured Porphyromonadaceae bacterium
ATTGAATTTAATCCGATTGATAATAATTTAACATTTATATTGCTGGTGGCACCACCTCTAAAATCGCTAAGTAGTTAAATTATCACTACTTAGCGATTTTATATTACATAGCAACATCATTCTCCAACGACTTTATAATCATGAATGGGTGTTTTGGAATCTTAACCACCCGAATCCACGGCAACATTCTTAATCTCTTTCTGGAGTAATTCAAGGAATCGTGCTGCGTGAGCACCATCCATTTGTGTATGATGAAATTGAAATGATACCGGCAACAATGTTCTAAACAGTCGTTTCTTATATCTTCCCCAAATCATAAAAGGATTGTTGAACACACCGCTGTACATTCCGACAGCTCCGTCTATCTCACACTGCACCAATGCTGATGTACCGATAACCATGCTGTCTGTGATGTCATGATTCTCGCAACTTTCAGCAACTTGTCGGGTGAGGCGCAGATAGTCCTTATTGAATGTAACCAAATCATCAGAATAAGGGATGTCGCACGAACTCACTTCTCCTGTCCTGTTTGCTACGATTGTATTGACGGCTATTGTGTCAAATTTTATCACTTTGTCACCGACGGGGAGCATATAGAACTCTTTGACCTGCGAGGCCGCTTTACCTATGCACCAACACATAAGCATATTGAATTTCAGACCTTTTTTTCCGGCTGATTCTTAAAAGTCGCGACACGTCAAGTGTCTTTATCAGCGTCACCATAGGCATCGGTGCTTTCATCCACATTTCAAAAGCGTATGCCCGCGTTGTCTCATTGTGATTTACTTCCTGCATTTTTTACCGCAAAGTTACACCGTCTGCAAACCCTGCGATAGAATAAAAACGACATTCATGCCGGAGAAGAAAACAAATCGGAGTAAATCGGGTGCTTGGCAATTAGCTCGCATGGTGTTAGCCCGGAATATTCCCGACATTCACGGATGAAATGCGATTGGTCTGAATACCCACTTTTGAAAGCTATATCTATATAGTCGCGGTTGCAGTTTTGAATAAGCCACAGCGACCTTTGAAACCTTACAATTCGTGAATACTCCTTTGGCTTCATTCCTACTGCATTGAAAAACACCCGTTCAAATTGCCTTTTTCCAAGACAGGAGGCTTCAGACATATCCCTAACCGTTGTTTTACAATCCGAAAACAGGATATTCAACGACGCTCCGATACGATTGAAATCATATATGTGCTTTTCATTCAATCTTGAAATCAGCCACCTCTCAATGATACTCATGCCATCTTCCGCACTCTCTGCATCAAACACCTTGTCGGCCAAACCATTCAGACCTGAATCTCCTAGGTCATATCCATCAATTTCAAAATTATAAAATGCCGATACCGGTATATTGAAAAGAGTAGCGGCCTGCGGCTTGAACACAACCACTATCATCTCCGTATCATCGGACGATTGCAGTGTCGCAGGAAAATTAACCTGCCCGCTTATTGCAAAATATGGTTGAAACGCCTTCAGTTCAGGTATATACAGCGTATTCTTGCGATGGAATATCAACTGCGGATAACCTATTGGAAACGTCAATGTGCTCAATTTCTCATGACTACGCAATATCCAATACTTACCAACATATGGCTGAACTAATCGTGTTGGAAGAAGAATCTTTAGATTCATGATTTTGAGCTTTATACGTTTGAGAACTATGTAAATAATAAGTTTAGAGCGAATACTCTTCAGACGAAGGTGAAATAAGGCTTTCTCCAACGCCACTCTTGAATACGATGAACGAACCGAGCCAATAGTTATCGCTTTTTCGTGGTGATGTGAGCACAATATATCCTTGTTTTTCCAAATTTCGAAGATAATCTGCCATTGGTGCGTTATTACATTCGATACCTATGGTGCATCCGTACTTAATGCAATTTACGGGATACTCCCTATGTGGGTTTGGTGAGTGGAAATAAAGTGCATCTTCATAGCTGTCATTGATATGCACGACCGCAAACATTTGAATTGGACGTTTTACTTCCTTCAGCCGCTTTTCCATAATTGAAAAGTTCCGGAATATCGCATCCAAATGTTCCTTATGCTCCCTCCAAGATATATTGCCATAGCCCAACCAATCAAAATGTTCGTGCGCAAGATTAAACCAAGACTCATTGTCTGACAAGGCTTCAATCCAATCATCGCTCACATTCAGTTTATGCAATTTCCGATAATACCGATTAAGTCCTCTGCGTTTTTTCATTTGGGGCTCGTCAATTGTTGATTTTTAAGAATCCATGCCATATTCTGACCGAGATTGCGCATATTTGCCATTCCTTCATCGTCTTTCAAAACATCGCCTATGTCTTTGCCGTAAACCATGTTCCAGTAAGTAGAGCCGACAACAATCATTTCCTTGTTGAGCATAAAATGATTCATAGTGTCGACAGCAGTCATACCTCCGGCACGACGTACAGCAGCCACCGATGCTCCTATCTTATGTTTCAGCAATCCCGGATTGGCGGCAACAACAACTCCTCCACGGTCAAGAAGCGCTTTCATCTTTGATGATACATCTGCCGAATAAACGGGAGAGCCTAAAATAATTCCGTCGGCCTCAACCATACGGCTGAATACTTGACAGAAACCGTCTCCTTTGAACACGCAATTGCCTTTGCCCTTGCAAGCGAAACATGCACGGCATGGCTGTATGTCCATATCAGCCAGCTGTATCAGCTCTGTATCAACTCCCGCCTTGTTCAGTTCTTCAAAAACGGCGTTGATTATTATTGCAGTGTTGCCGTCTTTGCGGGAACTGCCATTAATGCCAATTACTTTCATCTGCCGTTATAATTGAGTTTTATTTTTTGAAATCTTCCTTTGTCATTTTATAGAAATACTCAGTCCGTATATCACCAAGGGGCGATGTGATATTGGTGTTTTTATGATGATATACAAATCCGCATTTCTCACATACTCGCCTTGATTTGTTGTTCCCGTCATAATATCCGCACCAAACAACATTGAGTTTTAATTCATTGAAGCACCTGTCCAGCAAAGCTTCGACTGCTTCGGGTATGAGACCTTGCCCCCAGAATGGTTTGCCGATCCAATAACCGATTTCTCCTTCAGCCGCTCCCATTTCCGCACTATGCAATCCATTGGAAAACATAATGCCACAACTTCCGACTGGCTTGCCGGTAGATTTCAAAACTACAGCGTAAACTTCCAGAGCGGCGAACACGGTACGTATTATGTCAAGACTCTCCTCAACCGACGAATGTGGCTTCCATCCAGCAATCGGCCCGATGTCAGGGTCGCTCGCATACTTGAACAACTCCTCGGCTTCGCTTTCGCTCCAAGGTCGCAGGATCAGTCTTTCAGTTTCAATCATAGATTTGATTTCAGTTGTTCGTTACAGAACATTGTCGGAGTGAACTCCACAACCTGATAATCGGCAATACCGTTGATCCGGAATGGATCTTCTGCAATGATGGCTTTAACCGATTCACGGCAGTTAGCTTTTATCATTATCACTCCGCCGACACGCGGTGTCTGTGGACCGGAAGCAATGAAGTCACCGGCTGCATAATGCTTAGCGAGATATTCACGATGCGCCTGAAGGTATTTGTCAACCTCACCAAGAGGTTTCTTGTAAGTAAGAATTGCAATAAACATTTTTTTACGATTTGACATTTACGTTTTTATAATTTTATCAACATAAGCCTCCTCACCATGTTTCTTTATGAAACAGATGCAAGCCAAACGACATTCTGCCTGATCTGAAAATAAAAGCAATCAGTTTTTGTCATAAAGTTAGAGCCGATCTTACATTCGTAATATTAATGTGCAAAGCTAACAAAAATCAGATACACATAATACGCATATAGAATATTTTCCGTATTTTTGCACATACCGAAACCTAAATCCAAGAAGCATCTGAAAACATCGTCTTAACGAACAGGCAAATAACGAAACTCAAACAAAAACAAATCCACTTATGGAACCGAAATTCTGTCAAAGCTGCGGTATGCCATTGAACGACAACAACAAAGGCACTAACACCAACGGTAGCCGCAATGAAGATTATTGTACGTGGTGTTACAAAGATGGCAAGTACACTCAAGATATGACAATGGAGCAGATGATTGAACACTGTGCACAGTTTACAGAAGAAATCAACAAACAGTCAGGACAAAATCTATCCGTTGAACAAGCAAAGGAAATGATGCGCCAGTTCTTTCCCCATCTTAAACGGTGGAAACAATCATAGAATCAACAACACAACAACATCCACCGATAATCATGCCATACATATCCATTGAAAGCGGCAAACTGCTCCCCGAGCAGAAAAAAGAACTGATAAAGCAACTTACCGCAACAGCATCCGAGATACCCACCATTCCTGCACGAGTCTTCACAGTCACAATAAAAGAACTGCCGGATGAAAATTTCGGTATCGGAGGTA
>CAMWXV010000142.1 GCA_947178305.1 uncultured Porphyromonadaceae bacterium
GTCGGAGATGGAGAGGGTGGCTTCAATTACCGGCATGGGGGAGAGGCGTGTGATATTGAATTTGTGCATCATTGTTTGATTCACAGAGTCTCCGGACACGAAATCCAAGGTCATTTGTTTGAAATCAAATCTCATCATACAGGCGGTAGAGTCCTTAAGATTTTCAAGACGATGCACCGGTACGCCTATTTTATCAAATTGGTCAAGTACATAGATGCTACCGTGGTAGCGCAAGTCGCCTATGTTAATGCTACCGTATAATGCTTTGTTGATGTTTTGTGTACGATGATGAAATATCATTGTGCGGTGGCGGAGTTCAATACTGTCAAGCTGAGTGTTTGAAAGCAACCGGTCGTAATCGGTTTGACTGATGAGCATTCCCGGAAGTCCGGTTTCCACAAATATACGGGAGGCTGGATTGTCGTTGATTTTTGCATGTATAAAGTAATGGCCGCTGTCTTTTTCCATTTTGAAGGTCGTTTGGCAAGCGGCTATAATAGTGCTTGCCAATACAAGCACTATTGCGATAAAACGATTCATACCTCAGGCTACAAGCTGAAAAATTGACAGAACGAGCGGGTAATCAATTCGTGGTCCAAGGCAGATGCGGTTTCGCGAACTGAGTGCATGCCCCATATGGCTGCTCCCATGTCCACCCCGCGCAGGTCAATCTGTGATGTAAGGATGTTGCCAAGTGTGGAGCCTCCGGCTACATCGCTGTGGTTTACGAAATATTGTACCGGAACATCGGCCATTCTGCAAATCTCTGAATATACGGCGGCGCTGTCGGCATCGCTCATGTATTTGCAATTGGCGTTGATTTTAATAACGGGGCCTTTACCCAATCCCGGATGGTTTGTTGGATCCTGCTTTTCCGGATAATTTGGGTGCAGGGCGTGGGCGTTGTCGGCCGATATCATGAACGAGTTGGCCACGGCTATATGATAGCTTTCTTCGTTTCCTCCAAGGCACATGTTTATGCGTTTCAATGTGTCTTTGAGCAATGGTGATGCCGCGCCCTGTTTGGTGCCGCTGCCGGTTTCTTCGTTGTCAAATATCGCCATTACGCGGGTGGCGTGTTGAGGCATGTCGGCGGTGGATATAAGAGCGCTCATGGCTGCGTGCGCCATGCTGAGGTCGTCAATGCGACCGGATGTGATAAATTCATTGTTAAGGCCAAGCAGACATGCGGGGGTGGTGTCGTAAAGACTGAGGTCAAAATCAATGATCTGGTCAATGTCCACTCCGGTTTCCTCGCTGATAAGGCGAAGCAGCAGGTTATCGGCTTCAAGAGCTTGATTGACGATGGTTATTACCGGAAGCATGTCTTTTTGTTTGCTCAACGGATTGCCTTCGTTTACAGCTCGGTTGAAGTGTATGGCCAAATGAGGAATGGTGAGAAGCGGACGGTTGATGCGCATGATGATATGCTCGGGGTGAAGAGGGTTGTTTGAGCGTGCTATCACGCGTCCGGCTATTGATAGGGGACGGTCGAACCAGGTGTAGAGTATGGGGCCACCGTAGACCTCGGTGTTGAGTTTCACCACACCGTTCCCGCACTTCATTTCAGGATGAGGCTTGATACGGAACCCTGGAGAATCACTGTGCGCGGAGATTATATGATAGCCTGCGTCTGCTGTATCTCCGGCAACGAAGGCCATTATGGCAGAATCATTTTGTGTAAGATAGTACTTGCCGCCGGGATGTATGGTCCAGTGGTCGTTACGGTTTAGTTGTGTGAAGCCGGCACTGTCAAGTCTTTGAGTAATCTCTTTTACTGCAAGAAAGTTAACAGAAGAGGCATCAAGAAACTTCATGAGATCCTGCACAATAGGTTCGGTATGAGGTGTCATATGGTTGGAGGTATTGGGCGTTTAAAAATCTTGTTCTGTGGAGTTGTAGCGCACATGGTTGAGTGCTCGCAGTACGTTGCACAGTATTCGGCTCCAGTAGCTTCCGAAATCGTCGGATACTGCCTGGATGGCATTTTCCACCAAATAATCGGGTGCGTCACGTATGGTTTCCACGAATTCGTAGCATACTTGGAACAGATCGGCCAGATTCTCAGATATGTTTGCGACTATAGGAGTGTCGGAATATTTCATGTCGTCTTCAAACACTTCCAAATAGCTGTCGTCAGGCCCCATGAGATGCTCCATGTTACGGCGCATTGCATCATAATACTCTTCGTCCAGGGAAGTGTCAATATAGCATTCTTCTAAAGCGTTGTTGGCGGAATAGAGGTCTGTGGCCGATATATATATGCGTGGCAACAGGCGTAGCATTGATGCCACGAACTCTTGTCGGGTGGATTCGCGCGCATTTTCAATGGCTGCGCAGTATTCGTTGCAAAGTCCTATGAAGGCGAGTGCATTGGGTGTCAGAGAAGTGCTCATTTGTATAGATTATGTGTTATAATATATTGATATACCCCATGAGGCAAAAAATGATTCATTTTCTTGCCTTCGGTTATGGCTTGGCGTATCATGGTGCTTGAGAGCTCTATTGTAGGAGCGTTTACCATTTCCACGCCTCGGGGTAGGGTGAGGTGACTTATGTCGTATCCCGGTCGTGGGTATATTATCGGGGAGAAATCGGAAATGATTTCATCATGGTTTCGCCATTGGTCAAATATCAACCAGTTGTCGCTTCCTATAATGAGACGAAATTGATATTGAGGCCATCGGCGTTTGAGTTCTCGCAAGGTGTTTATGGTGTAGCTTGGGCGTGGCAGATGTAACTCTATGTCGCAGGCTTTTAACCTTGGGGCGTGGTCAACGGCCATTTCAAGCATGGCCATACGGTGAACCGAGTTTGTGGTGTTAGGGTGTTTGAGTGGGTTTTCGGGCGACAACATCATCCAAACCTCGCTGAGCGAGGTGAACTGAGCGAGCCATGAGGCAAGCATCATGTGGCCGCAATGAACAGGATTGAAACTGCCACCGAAAACTCCTATTTGGGCAAGCGGTACCATAATCAGAGTGCAAACTCCATGATTTTGCGCTCGGTGTTGTCTATGGCATCGTTAAGATTGTCATTGACAACAATGGTGTCGTATTGAGGTGCAAAACCTATCTCAAACTCGGCTTTGGACACTCTTTGGGCTATAGCCTCTGGGCTGTCTGTGGCGCGTGATTCCAAACGACGGCGCAATTCTTCAACGCTCGGGGGCATTATGAATATGCTCAGGGCTTCGGAGCCAAACATTTTTTTTACGTTCACTCCACCTTTCACATCAATATCCAATACCACAATTTCGCCTCGTGAGCATCGCTCTTCTACTTCACTGCGCAAGGTGCCGTAGAAACGACCGGGATAAACTTCTTCGTATTCCACAAAGTCACCGTTGGAGATATGTTGCTTGAATTGCTCTGTGGTGAGAAAATGGTAGTTCACACCATTTTCTTCACCTGTGCGTGGGGGACGGTTCGTGGCCGATACGGAAAATTTCAGATTGATATTGCCACGCTCCATTATGGCATTGATGATTGTTGATTTGCCACAGCCGGAGGGGGCCGATACAATTATTATTTTGCCTTTTTTTTCCATGACAATATGTTACATCACGTTAAGCACCTGTTCCTTGATTTGCTCAAGCTCGTCTTTCATTCTCACTACGAGACATTGCATTTCAGCATGATTGCTCTTGGAGCCGAGAGTGTTGATTTCACGTCCCATCTCCTGACTGATGAATCCGAGTTTTTTGCCTTGTCCATGTTGTGCACTCATGGTGTCAAGGAAATAGTTGAGGTGCTGGGTAAGGCGCTGTTTTTCTTCGTTGATGTCAAGTTTCTCAATATAGAAAATCATCTCTTGTTCCAGGCGGGAACGATCGTATTCCACTTGTGGCAACTTGGCAAGGTGCTCTTCCAGGCGTGCGCGGATACGGGCCACACGTTCGGTTTCGTATTTGGGCACTTCGCTGAGCAGAGTTCTGATTTTTTCAATTCTGGTAGCGAAGAATTCATTAAGTTTATGACCTTCAACACGACGATAATCCATTAGGGCGTCCACAGCCTGCTGCATGGCTTTGATAACGGCCTGTACTGTGGAAGAGTCTGTTTCGGTGGGAGCATCGCTTTTGAGTACGTCCGGAAAACGAACAATCAGGGAGTACCAGTCCTGAGGTTCGGCAATGCCGAGTTCTTTTGCCATCTGTTCGTATTGGGCTTTGTAGGCTTTCATCAGTGGTATGTTGAACATTACGGATGCTTCGCCCTGAGTGTTTTCCACATATACCGATGCTTCCACTTTTCCACGTTCCAAATTGCGTGCAAAATATAATTTAACGAAATTTGGAACGTGGAAAAGTGGAAGCATAGGTATATGTGGAAAACACTCAAGGCGAAGCAGACGTAATG
>CAMWXV010000143.1 GCA_947178305.1 uncultured Porphyromonadaceae bacterium
GTTCATGGACCACATGGTAAGGCAATCAAGAAGCACGTGTCATTGTTGATTGTCAGGTTTCCGGGGGATAAAGGGGCCTCAAAATTGGTCCACATAGCACCTCTACGCTGCTTGTGGATGTCCACCCTGTGACGCATTTCGTCATCGTGGATTTCAGCAGTGGCTATGTAAGCCGGATTGGCACACCGTTGAAGAGTGAGCTTTTCGGCAAAAGCGCTTTTGCCAGAGCGCTGACCACCGGTTATTAGTGTGATATTGTTGTCCATTTATGATTGCAAAATTACGCAATTCTTTTTGAAATTCGTAATTTTGCATAACTATGACTCCGCAACAACTTCTAAGAATTTCGTCCGGGCAACCATTGATTGTGGTTATAGCCGATGGAATGCATGAACCCGGGTTAGATGTTCTCGGTGGTTTGACTCCATGGCAAAAAGCAGAATGCGAGCGGATGAGGATGATGACCGAAGATGAAATATGTTTGGTACCTGAGGGTCTGGAGGCGAGCACTGATGTGGCTATGCTTACGTTGCTTGGGTATGATGCAAGGAAATATATTCAGTGTCGTGCTCCTTTTGAAGCGTTGGGGGTGGGGTTAGATGTGGCTGATAATGAGATTGTGGTGAGATGTAATCTTGTAAAGATTATGGGTGACAGTATTGTGAGTCATTGTGGTGACGGTGTTACCAATATGGAGGCTCGTGATATTGTGAGTTTGCTCAACGACAATTTTGCAACAGAGAATATGAGTTTTCATGCGATTGAAGGGTTCAGATGTTTACTCAAGGTACGAGGTGACGGCGCTGTTTCACAGAGCACTCCTCCACATGATATTTTGCAAAAACCGTTCCCGCAGTATCTTATTGCAGATGAGTGTTTGCTGGATTTGAATGTAAGGGCAAACAAACTGTTGGCTTCACGTTCGTTCAATGCCAATGGCATATGGTTATGGGGTGCCGGACGCTTATGTGATTTGCCTCACTTTGGTTTGTGTGCCGCATCTATAAGTGGCACACCGTTGGTGCGTGGAATTTCTCGTGCGGCAGGAATTGAGGTAGTGGATGTGGCTGGCGCAGATGGAACATTGAACACCAATCTTTTTGGAAAGGCTGATGCTGCAATAAGGGCGGCGCGTAATCATGATATTATTTTGGTGCATGTAGAGGCTTGCGATGAGGTGTCGCATCAGCGTGACACATTTGCTAAGATTAGAATGATAAAGCGTATTGATGATGAGCTCGTAAAACCGCTACAAGATTACGTATTGCAAAATAATGCAGCGTTGGTGGTGTTGAGCGATCATGCCACGAGTTCGGTGACAGGTAGGCATTTGTCAATTCCGGTGTCATGCTACAGTTATAATTTAAAATAGGGATAAAAGTGCGGTTTGTTAAATGGTTAAGACTGATTTTTGTGCATTTGATGTTGTTGACGATAGTGTCAGATGCATTTGGGCAATCGCGAATACCTGTGGTGGTTGACTCAGAGACCCACAAGCCGTTGGCCAATGCGTCGGTATTTGACCGCAAAGGGAAGTTTATTGGGATAAGTGATGCCAAGGGCGTGATTACTTGTGCGTCAGTATCGGATTATCCTATAACTGTTCGCTATATGGGGTTTTACGAGAGGATGGTGGCTAAGTCGGGAGGCGTTGACACGATATTTATGAGAGAGAACGCAAAAGTATTGCCGGAAGTGGTGGTGATGTCAAAAAGAATGAAGGTGCTTCACATTTTGGCTTATGTCAGGGAATATTCCACGTTGTCAACGTATACCGACACGGTTACTCTTTTTAGAGAAAAAATGGTGGATTTTATGTTGCCGAATGATGATAGAACGCGGTTTAAGGGTTGGAGATACCCTCGTGTTCTTAATTCGCGCTCGTATTATCAGTTTACAAACGGAAGTGGCCTTGACAGTGTGAGCGACAGATGCAATCATCATTTCACATGGTCGGATTGGGTTGGCGTGTTGCCGTCTAAAAATATTCCAAAAGGTATTGTCTCGGTAGAAAACGGAGTGGATACGGTGTGGGGCAAATACAGTGCTACCGAAGTGTGGACAAAGAAAGATGATAAGATTTCAGTGGATGTAGATGTGATGGCCGATACGGCAAGTCGTGTATGGGTTCCAAATATTTCAACTTTCTTTATGAATGATAATATGGAGTTTGAAAGGTTTGGATTGAGGTTGAACTATGGTAATGTAGTGGGAAACAAGATTGATCCGGCAGATTTGACCGGATATTCGTTTAATATTGAGTCGCGGGGCAGGGGGCGTAGTATGTTTCGGTTCAATCGTTATGACAAACCATTTTTTGTGACTACTTATACGGAGGTATATATGCTTGATAAAGAGTATATCTCTGTGAAGGAAGCAAAGAAGTGGGAGCAACGAAAGTTTGATGCAAATGAGATAGAGATATATGAACCTCAGGACGCTCCGGATTTGCATCCGTCTATTCAAGCCGTTGTGGATCGTGTGAACAATGTGGATGTTGATAAAACGAGATTGGCGCAATTGCCTCATTACAGGATTGCGGCACGAAAGGTTGTGAAACAGGATTTTGGTAGCCGTGCGTTGAATTTATTGAAAGCATTGACCGGAATAAGTAGTTTCAAGGCTAAAAGGAATATGAACAAGCAATGGCGTGATTTTCAAATAAATCAGGTGAAACGGAATCAAGCCAGCCACGCGGAGCAAATCCGGAGGCGTGGTGAATCCAAATAACTTGGGGTTTATCTGTCATATGGTGATAAAAAAGAAAAGGATTCTGATTCAGAATCCTTTTCTTGTGTAGCGAATCAGGGAATCGAACCCTGGTCTCCACCGTGAGAGGGTGGCGTGCTAGGCCACTACACTAAATCGCCATCTTTTCACCTTGCGGTGGTCAAATCTCCTTTTGACGATGCAAAGATAATATGGATATTTTGACTGTGCAATAGTGCAAGGTGATTTTTAAGATATTTTTTGAAAACGTGAATGTTATTCAAGGGTTATTTCTCCAAAAAATTCCGGACGGTGGTAATCCGGTTCAGGGGTGTTGACCGGAGACCATGTGAGGAAGTGTGGGCTTGATGTTAGGTCGGCGCATTTATAGAAGTTGCCATGGATGGTCAGGGGAGAGCCTTGATATTTGAGTCCGATTAGCTCCAAAGGAATTGCCATGACTACGCTCCAAGAGAACATGCCTTCAAGTTCTTCAAACGGGCGTGTTCCGCAGGATGCGTAACGTCGCACTGTGGCGAGTTGCTCATCGGAAAGCGGTGTGCCGTTATGGCGATCCATGCGACAGGCTGCATGAAGTGTGCCTATGCAGTTCATTTCAAAGTTGTAATATGGTTGACGGCCATTGGGCGACACAAAAAATTCTACGCAAGAGTCTTGATGAACCGGTGAGTTATTGGTGTAGTTGACGGCGCGGAGATAGTTACAACGCACAAAAAACTCTATATAGATATGTGTGCCTGAATGGGCTATGGAGAAGGAGGTGAGGGGATGATACGGAAATTGTTCTTTCCAGTTTAGGATGTCAATAGGACTCTTTGCTCCTTTTTCATCAAGGATTTTACCTACAGTTTCCAAATCGGTGCTGTCAAGTTCCGGAATGTGAGGTACGGAAAGTGTTTTAGCTTCGGGTGTCATATGTTTCAGGGTTGTAATAAGGTTTTTATTGCTGAGAATAGTCCTATAAGCGCCATAATGCTTAGTAGCACTGCTATGATGCGATTGATGAGCCATAGTGAGCGCACATTGAAATGTGCTTTGAGTTTGTTGACAAAGAAAGTTATTATAAACCACCAGGCTATGGCTCCGAGAATTATGCCTGTGTAACCTATCACATAGTGGTAGTGCTGGTAGGATGAGTCCATGAAGTTGAATCTGGCAAACAAGCCTATGATGAAAAACAGAATCAAGGGATTTGATACCGTGAACAAGAACCCGGTACCGAAGTCGCGCCAATATGTGGCGGTTGCTTGTGAAGCAGGTTTGAGAGAGCGTGATGGATTGCTTCGGAACAGGTATATGCCGTATATTATCAAAACAATAGAGCCAACTATTTGCAATGCTGATTGATTGTTTTGTATGAAATCTGTGACAAATGACAGTCCGAATCCTGTAAGCATGCAGTATATCAAGTCGGAAAGAGCGGCTCCAAGTCCTGTGAAGAAAGCAGGCACACGTCCTTTGTAAAGGGTACGTTGAATGACAAGCATGCCAATCGGCCCCATGGGAGCGGAAATGAACACGCCTATAATCAGTCCGGTGAATATTATCTGCAAAACTTGCATAATGCAAAGTTAATATATGGCTTTATGAGATGCAAAAAAATGTGATATAGCCGAGAGA
>CAMWXV010000144.1 GCA_947178305.1 uncultured Porphyromonadaceae bacterium
ATATAAAGTACCGGAAGAGTGCCTGATATTGTTGCTGAAGCAGATATGTCGGGCGTATCGGTGATTACTTCCTCGTTGCACGACATTAGCGGCATCATAAGAATGCAGCATATTATCATAATGGCTATATTCATTACTGATTTCACTACTCTTCTTTTCTTGGTGCTATCTTGATAAGTTCCAGGCGGGTAGCCGTTCGTTTTACAATGGTGAATTGCAATTGGTCTATATCTATCACGTCACCTTGTGCGGGAATAGCTCCACAAGAATGGAGAATGTAACCGGCCACTGTTTGGTAATCATCGCTCTCCGGTATGTCAATATGGTATGTTTCGCGCAGATTCTCTATCTCAATTCGTCCAGAGCATTCATATACTCCCGGCTCTATTTCGCGTGCAAGAATACCTGCTGTGTCATGTTCGTCGCGAATGTCACCGAATATTTCTTCCACAAGATCTTCCAATGTCACGAGACCGGCAGTGCCGCCAAATTCGTCCACAATCACAGCCATGGAGCGTTTCTCGTTCAGTAATCGCTGCATCAGTTTTTTTGCAAGCAGCGATTCAGGTGCGTATACCACCTCTTTCAGATTTTCTTTCCAGTCGGTGTCAAGTTTGAACAGTTCGCTTACATGGATATATCCGAGTACAGTGTCTATATCGTTGTCATACACCACAATCTTGCTGCGTCCTGATTTTGTGAATAGCTCTGAGAGTTCATCACGTGTGGTGGTGTTTATGTTCACAGCTACAATCTCGTTGCGGGGCAGCATGCAGTCCCGCACATGAGTGCTGGAGAAATCCAATGCGTTGTGAAATATTTTTACTTCATTTTCCACCGGCCCTTTCTCCGGGTTCACCTCGTCAATGGTTTTTTCAAGGTACTGGTTGAGATCTCCAACCGACAGAGTGCCCATACGCGATGCGGATGTTTTGATGCCGCATAACTTCATAAGGGTCTTTGACAGCCATGTGGTGAACATGGCTATTGGGTAGAGCAGGATGTAAAAAGCCATTACCGGCAGAGCAAACAGTTTCAGTGACAGGTTGGGGTTGATGCGAAAGATGCTTTTAGGAAAAAACTCACCTGTTATAAGTATCACACCTGTGGATATAAGGGTGGATATGAGCAGCAGCAAAGCCTGGTTGAGATGATATTGTTCCAACCAATGCTTTTCTATAAGTTCGGCAGCCCCCATACCGTAAATCACAAGCATAATATTGTTACCCACCAATATGGTGGAGATAAATAAATCGGGGTTGGAAAAGAATCGCTGCACGAAATGGTTTATCAAGCCTCCGCGTTTGCTGTCAAGTTCCATTCTCACACGATCGGCGGTGATATAGGCTATCTCCGTGCCGGAAAACAGAGCTGAGAACATCAGCGAAATCACGGCGAGTATTATCCAGGTTGTCAGTGTCATATGATATTGGTGTGTATGCTATGTTTTCTTTGTTCGGTGAGCCGGACGTTTGGGTGTCTGCGCACCTTGAGTCGGACTTGTTTTTATTGGCTCCAGTCTTTTGAGTTTCATCGGGCGGGGATTGTGATTTGTGGTTCCCTGATGTTGTATGTGCTGGGTGTCGGCATAAGACTTGTTTGTGGATATGGTGCGTTTCTGTTGGGATGCACGAGGCAGTGTAGGGCGTAGTCCCGGTCGTCCTTGCACAGTGGGTGTTGCCGACAAAGGTACACCTAATGAGTCTGTTGGTCCTGTAGGTTGAGCCTGTGTGTCAGTGCCTTGGTCGTTGTTTTGCTCCACTGGGAATATACCCGACACATTGACCACATGGTATCTGGTCATCTTGTCGTTTGACACAAAACCGTATCCTTCAATTATGCGGTCGGCTCGTTCAATATGTATGAACGAGTCGGAATATATTTTTTGATTCTTTTGATCCCAGAACAATTGCTGTGTGAGAAATTTCTCATTGGCCATATTGGTTATGTCCACATATCCGTCAAGCCTCCATAATTGTTTGTTTTTGAAGTATGTGGCCGAATCACAGTCCACAGTGGCATCAATACGGAAAAAATTGTCATATTTTTCAAGGTGCATGCCCTTAGGGAAAGTCCATCGGGGTTCTGCCGCTTGGTCAAACATGAGCCACAACGGAGTGTCTATGCGATAGCGTGTGATGCCTGAATCCGAAATAAGTGTGCTTACCTCAGTGGAGGTCATGGTTGCAAAGTTTTCGGGGTCAAATGACACCGAAACAGTTTCGGTAGGGGAGTTTCCGCACGAATGCATCACACCGGCTGCCACGCATGCTGACAAGAATGCGGGAAGCAATTGCATAAAATCACGAAGCAATGGCACTTTGTTATTTAATCTTATTTTGGAAGAACCAAAGTTCATTGAAGTTCACACCTAATTTCACGCTGAAATAATTTTCTTTGAGCATGGGGTTGGGTGAGGCTTGACGATGTTTCCACTCAAATCCGAGGTTGATTATTGTTTTTGAACTAAGAGTGGGTAAGCCGAAACCAACAGTCAGTCCGTATTCATGAACCTTGTTGGCTCCTACCATCATGTAATCCTTGCCGTAAAATCCACCAATTCTGGTGGTAAGACGGCTAAGATAATTGCCACGTGGGTTATGGGTGTATTGTGCTCCAACCGCTGCTTTCCAACGGTCTGTGAATTTTGTGGTTTCAAAAGCGGGCAGTTTGAGCATGCTGACTTTGCTCCAAGGCTGGTAAGTGAAGTCGGCCTCTACCATAAGGCGCTGACGCCATGAATAATTGATACCACCACCCCAGGTCTCCGGTAGATAGGCATTGCCGTTGAGTTTTTCGCGGGCCAGAGTGTCAGGCACTTCGTCCTCTTGCATATCGTATTTCACGACCCAGCCGTGTCCCATAAGCGATTTTTTAGGAGAATACACAAGACCCAGTCCCACAGTGTGGTCTGTACCGAAAGTGCGATGATATTGCAAACCGAATTGCAGATGGTAGTCCCTGACTTCGGTAACATGTTCAAATAATGATGACGACCCGTTGTCTGTGGACACGTAAATGTCGTTGACCACATTGCCAAACATGTAGGAAATGTTTGCGCCCACATTAAGCCCGTCTATGATTTTTGCTCCGAATCCCAAATACATTTGGTTGAGGCCGCCGGCACCCTGACGGGTGTTAAGTCCGTTTTTTATTTCAGAACCGAATGAATAGCCTACCGATGAGTATGGGAGTAATCCGAAACTTGCCCCGAACCGTTTGCCAATGGGCACTTGTATGGTTAGATAGTCAAGGCCCCCACCGTAGCGTTGCTCCTTCACTTGTGGCTGTATGCCGGTGTCGGTGCTTTTTATGGCAGTGAAATCCAGTCCCATGTCAAACAGAAATGTGAGCGAATCTATAGCGGCATAAGATGCCGTGTTCATCACATTTATCTGTCGGCCTGAGTTCATGGCATATCCCACACCTCCCATTTGGCTTTGGGCGGAAGTGGCATTGTCGTTGAGAAGTCCGTAACCAAATTTGGAATAAGGACTTGAAATCTGGGCCGAGGCGCTTAAGGCACATGCGGCCAAAGCGCACACGGATATGAGTTTATTTATTTTCATTATATAATAATATTCTGTTGAGTCCTTTGCTGACGAGGTTGGGGTCAACATGTACATCAAAATCACACAATTTACTCAGCTCTTTGGCCCAACCTCCGGTCATTACCACCTGTGTGTCTGGGTCCATGCGGTGGCGATAGTAAGATATGGCACCTACAATTCCGTAAACAGCACCCAGTATCATGGCACTTGGGGTGTCGTTGCCCATGAATTTGTTGCACCGAAGTTCACGTGGCACTTCCACACGAGGAAGTCGGGCTGTGAATCTGTGTAGAGCCTCCAGGCGCATGCGCATTCCTGGGGCAATGTTGCCTCCGATGAAATGTCCGTCAGCGCTTACCGCATCGTATGTCACGGCTGTTCCTGCATCTACCACCAGTAGCGGAACTCCTGGAATTGAAGCCCATGCTCCCACTGCTGCGGCTATGCGGTCGGCTCCAAGAGTGTGAGGTGTGGCATAGTCTATGCTTATTGGTAGCGGTGTGGTGTGATCCAGTCTGTAAACTTTCGCCACAATGTGGCTTATGCCCTGAAGCAGTTCTGTGCCTTTACTTGCCACCGAACAGTAAATGGCACTGTCAAGCGGGCCATGTTGGCGCACAAAGCGTTCCACGTGGTCCACACTCAAATGAGGCTCTATGCGCAGTGCCACCGCGCTGTCTCCGTTCCACAACGCCATCTTGGCAGCTGTGTTGCCTTGGTCAATGGTGAGATTCAATGACATTTGGGCGCAAATTTACTAAATACATTGCAATTATCACTCTCTGTC
>CAMWXV010000145.1 GCA_947178305.1 uncultured Porphyromonadaceae bacterium
CAAGCTATACTCCGGTAAACACTAAAGGTCTGGCAGAACGAATCAACTCACCCGAGGCATATGCATTGGTGGAACGGTTGGCAAATGCGTCAATAACAGCGTTAAGCAACGAGCATGGAATATTGCCAATAGACAGCCTTTCGCATCGCGAGATTGCGATAGCCTGCGTAGGCTCGGATCTTGACTGCGAGTTTGTGAAAATGTGCGAGAATTATGCCCCGATAACCCTGCTGCCCACAGGTGAACACGGCCTCACACGCACCGGCATGAGCCGTTTGGAGAATGCCGACATTGTGATTGTGGGCATATTCAATTCACCGAACGCCACGGCCAATCTACTTAGGCAACTTGACGGAAAAAAGGTAATTACAGTGTTCTTTGACAGCCCATTAAAAATGGCAAAATACCAGGAACTCGGCAAAGAAGTCACTTTGGTTCTTGCATACGACAAGAGCAAACCGTTTCAGCGGGCGGCAGCCATGGCTCTGTTCGGAGGAATAGATGTTACTGGTAGATGCCCGGTGAACATCAAAGGGATAGCATCGGTGGGACAAGGTGTCAATATCGCAAAAAATCGGCTTGGCTACCAATCTTTGCCCAACAGCAATCTTGCCCCGAGACTCAATAATATTGTTGACTCCATATGCTCCGAGGCCATAAAAGCCGGAGCCATGTCGGGATGCCAGATAGTTGTGGCCAAAGACGAAAATATTGTGTTAGACAAGTCTTTTGGTCGCATAGATTTCGGCAGTGCAAATCCCACGGTTTCAAGCAGCACACTTTTTGACCTTGCGTCAATGACCAAAGCGGCAGCAACCACTCCGGGCATAATGCTGGCTGTGGATGAGGGTATCATGGACTTGAATGCGCCTATATCGCTTTATGTTCCCGAGCTACAAGGATCGGACAAGGAAAACATCACAATTTCTGAATTGCTGACTCATCAATCGGGCATGCCCCCGATAACCAATGTGCGCAAAATCATGACCGACACAGCAAGCTACACCCCACCCCTCAATGCCCGCGTAACAGACGCAACCCTGCGCACAGACATATTATCCACGCGCAACAATGATGAACACTACCGTCCAGTGGCCGATGGTATCTGGATTTCCGACAACGGTGTTGACACCCTTATGCAAGCTATATATGACTCACCGTTGGGAAAAAAGAGATATAATTACAGTTGTCTCAATTTCTGCTTACTGAAAGCGGCTCAAGAGAATGTGACAGGCGTGGACCTTGACCAATGGGTGGACACAAAAATATTCGCGCCACTGGGTGCTTGGCACACAACCTATCTGCCATTAAGCCTTTTTGAACCTGAAATGATAACATACACCGAACGTGACGATATATTTCGCCATCAGCACCTTCACGGCTATGCCCACGACGAGATTGCAGCGTTTTCGGGCGGAGTGCAAGGCAATGCCGGATTGTTCGGCACAGCCACCGACATGGCCAAACTCGGGCAGATGCTACTTAACGGTGGCGAATACGGAGGCGAACAGCTCATAGCCAAAACAACTGTGGACAAATTCACCGGCACTATAACATCAGCACAGCGAGCATTGGGATTTGACCTGCTGAAGCGCAACAAATCATTGGTACCCGAGGATTACACCGGTCGGGCCTATGGACACACAGGCTACACAGGCACTTGCTTTTGGGTGGATCCGGACGAAAATCTTGTGATCGTGATCCTGACCAACCGTGTAAACCCATCGCGTGACAACAAAGCGTTCTCGCGCCTCAATCCCCGCGGAGCCATAATCAGCGCAATTTACAATTCCCTGAACTAAGCATGCCCCAAGATTGTTTACATAGAGAATCAACTCTATTGAACTATGCGCAAAAAACTATTTCTATTAGGTATGGCCCTTGTGGCTCTCGTGTCGCTACCGGCATGCAGTGACGATGAAGAGGATGAAGACAACATTGAAACGCCACCGAGAGTGGAACAGAAGTATGTGGACGCTTTCAAACAAAAGTTCCCTGATGCAGATGTGTCAAAAGTAAAATGGGAAAAGAAACAGAACTACACTGTTGCAGAATTTGCCAGAATATCAAACGTGGAAACAGAAGCATGGTTCAACACATCAGCCATGTGGGTCATGACCAATGACGCTCTGGGCAAGAATCTGTTTATGATACCAACCGCCGTCAATGAGGCATTCAATCAAACTCCTTATGCCACATCACTAATAGACGACACAAAACACTACACCACCACAACCCTTGACTACTATATCATAGAAGTAGACCAAGATCCAAACGCCGATATGCAGCTATATTTCCTGCCCGACGGCACACTGAAAAAAACAGCAACCGACACCGGAACTGAAATCTACCCCGACACCACACCCTTCTAACTCCCAATATACACCAACCGCCCCGAACAGGCATAAAAACCAGTTCGGGGCGGTTGACAAACATGTGTTTGAGTGGCACAAATTTATATCTTCAATACTTCAGCATATACTCTGTATAAATATTTTTTATCATGTTTTTCTGTTGATTATCTGCTGGTTCTTAAAAAAACTTGCAAAACCAAAATATAAGCACTATATTTGCACTGACAATTTCCGCCACGCCTCTTTTAAATGCGTACCAGGGCGGAACTTTTGCTTTTAATACACATGGATTATACAAAAATACCGTTAGACTTTCCTCTGATTCTTCAAATGCTGAAAGACCGGGGACTAATCATTAACGATGATAATTATGCTTTAGACCAATTAAAAATCATGAGTTATTTCCGTTTGGCAAACTATCTACGCCCAATGGAACAGGATAAAAGCACTCATGTATTTAAACCCAACAGCCATTTTGACAATGCTGTCAATCTTTATTTCTTTGATAAGAAACTGAGGGCGTTGCTTTTTACAGCTATACAAAGTTTTGAAATAGCTCTTCGTTCAAAACTTATACACCATTTTTCAATGGCCTACGGAGCGTTTTGGATTATGGACAGAAGTTTATTTGTTAATATGAAAATTTTTAACGATTGCTCCATTCGCATCCAGCAGGAAGTTTTCCGTTCTAAGGAAGATTTCATTCAAGAGCATTTCAACAAATACTCCAATCCTATAATACCTCCTGTATGGAAAACTTTGGAAGTTGTATCATTCGGCACATTATCAAAAATATTTTGTAACCTAAAAGACAACAGACTCAAGAAGAAAATCGCAAGAGAATTTAACTTGCCACAGCATGAATATCTTGAAAGCTGGTGTAAATGCGCCGTAGCTCTGCGCAACTGTCTTGCGCACCATTCCAGAACATGGAACAGAAAATACCCTCTAAAGCCACAACTTCCGGGAAAATTGAAAGGCGACTGGATTGATGCATCCAAAACACAAACAACCAAACTCTATGCCCAGCTTTGCTGCCTTGCTTATTTGCAGAATGCCACTCATCCCGGCAACAACTTCAAACAACAGCTAAAATCGTTACTGCAAGCTCATCCCAATGTTGACGTATCAGCGATGGGGTTTTCACCTGATTGGAAAAACGAGCCTCTTTGGATGTAAGACAGTATTTTAAATAATGAAAAATACATAATAGTCTATATTATTGTTCATGGTTGCTTTTGTTATGACAAACCTAAGATAACCATTTTTATGCGTTCGTTAAAGTTTATCAGACTGTAACATTTCCTTTTTTTGCTCTTCGTTTGGTGCTCCTGAATACATAGTCAGGAACAGTGCAAAAAATTGGAATATATCGGTAGACACTTTGAACCAAACAATAAAGTTTAACAGAAGAAGCAACAGAAATAATGTTTTATCATATGGAAACTTCTTGATACAGTCTTTGCATGCATAAATAAAAAATCCCATATAAGTTACGAGACCTAATACACCAAAATAATATATAAAACGAAGATAGCCTATATCCGTACCTTTATAATAGCCCTTATAAAATTCTCCTATATAATAAGGATCTCGGCCGTTTGATGGATTCTCAATGTATCCATCTCCTATCATCCAAGTATGCATATTGTCCGGTAATAAAACCATATCCTTAAGTATTTCCGTTGATCTGACTTCCCATTTACCATTTTCTACAAGAGAAAAGAAACCTTCAAACCCAAAACGAAAATTCTCACGAAAAATATAATTTGTATTGTAGTAAAAAGCTATAATTGGTAATGCCACAAATAGTAAAATAGAAAGAATCAACCATAGCTTTGATATTGGAGATCCAATTTTATTTGAAGTAGTAATTAACTTATAAAACCAATATGCTATGGCTACTATTACACCAACAGTGGTAGTACGAGCTACCATATT
>CAMWXV010000146.1 GCA_947178305.1 uncultured Porphyromonadaceae bacterium
GAGTTGAGTCGGCGGCGTTCCATGGCGGTAACTTTTTCTCCGGATAAAATAGCATTTTCTTTGTCTACTGTTTGTTTGTAGGCCATGACTCCGTTGTAGATGGCTGTTGCCAAATCTTCTTGACCCGATTGAGAGTCAAGATAGCGTTCAACAGTGGGGTTGCAAATGAAATCAAGTTCAACGAGCATGGCTGGCATTCCGGTCTTGAACAATACCCAAAAGTTGGCTTGCCGCACGCCGTGGTCTCGGCGGTTAGCTGTGGCAACAAGCTCTTTCTGTACTTCCATGGCGGCGTTTATGCTATGCTCCATATGCTTGTTCTGGCTCATTTCAAATATTATGTACGATTCGTCGCTATTGGGATCAAAACCTTCATAAACAGTTGAATAGTCCGATTCAAGTTTCATTACGGAGTTTTCTCGCATTGCCACCGCAAGGTTTTCTTGTGTGCGACGAAATCCTAATGTGTATACGGAAGCTCCGGCCACTGTTAGCCTGTTTTTTGACTTTTTGTCTACGGAGTTGGTATGGATGGATATAAAGAGGTCACCGTTGGATTTGTTGGCTATGTTGGCTCGTCCTTGAAGTGGAACGAATGTGTCGTTGTCACGGGTGTAAACAACTTTTATGCCTTTTTTCTTTTTGAGCTTTTTACCAAGCTTCAACGCTACGCCAAGGTTTATGCTCTTTTCATTGGTGATTTTACCTATGGCGCCATGGTCGTGACCACCATGTCCGGCATCAATGACCACAACAAAATCTTTTTGTGCCGCCAACGTGATGTGAGGTGCTAAAATAATGAGCACCAGCACTAAAACGATGCGTGAAGCTGTGGATATTGATTTTGCCATAGTTAAGCGATATGATATTAAACCTTGCAAAATTACTAAATATAAAAGTATTCTTTGTGTGTGATGACGCTTTTTTAGTATAAAGGAGTATAAAAAGATACATTTTCACGAATCAATTGCCACTATGTGTCTAACAATTATATACTTTTGTAGGTTCTATAATAAAAATTGTATGAAACTTGTTTATAAACTGCTATTGTGTGTGTTGTTTGGTTGTAGCGTGTCGGAAAATACATATGATGATAAATTAGAGATACAAAGGTTTGATGTAGTTGTGGCGCAAGTGCCTGTTGATAGTGTGGTCGCTTTCATGAAGCCGGCGGTTCTAGCTCTTAAGGCTATTTATCAGGATTCAACGCTTACATCCGAACAAGTGGTGGATAAGTATAAGAATTCGCAGGCCTTTAATGTGTTTGGGCCTGATGTCGTTGTCAGATTGCAAGATATATCTGAGCAAGAGCGGTTGATAAGTAAGGCGTTTGAAAATATCATAAAGGTTTTACCTCAGGTGGTTTTGCCTAAATATGTTTACGGTTATGTAACGCCTTATATGCAAAGTGTTGTTGCTGTGGATTCTGTCATGTTGATTGGTCTGAACCATTATTTGGGTGAGGATTATCCTGGTTATGATAATTTTAGTGAATACAGTAGGCGGCTTAAAGAGAAGTCCAGAATGACGTATGATGTTGCCGAGGCTATTATATATTTGTCATACCCTTATGTGAATAGTGACAATCACACTCTTGTAAGCCGCATGCTTTACGAGGGGGCTGTGATTTGTGTTCTTGAATCAGTGTTGCCGGACTCAACAGAGGCTGAGCTTCTTGGTATGACATCGGACCAATATGATTGGATTTTGTCAAACGAGGCTTTGATATGGAAGTCACTTGCTGAAAAAAGATTGTTGCATTCAACTGACCCTATTGTTATATCAAAACTTATTTCTCCGGCTCCTAACTCGGCTATTGTTCATGTTGAGGCTCCGGGTAGGGTGGGTCGTTTTATCGGTTACAAAATAGTGAAATCATATTTGAAAAGGCATGGCAAAGCTCAACTATCTGATATTCTTTCACCGCGGTTTTACAACTCTCAAAACACTCTGATTGAGGCTGAATATTCTCCTAATTAATATGCAAAAACGGCAAAATAGCAATTTCGTTAGAGAATTTTAACATAGGCTTGAAACTCGCTTGTGATGCGGGATTTTGGTGTGCTTTGATAGTTAAAGTGGTGAGTGAAACCGTTTTAAATTTGTGCGTTGCGAAATAAAGCAGTACCTTTGCTGCGTTCTTTATCACGAACATCGCCTGTAGAGACACGGCGATAGCGCCGAAAATCGGCAAGACCTCATGTTGACATTTTCAATGATTTATGCAAACATGCAATATGGGGTCTGAAGTTTAACATAACAAAGAAGTAATGAAGAGAACAATGTTTGTTGTTGCGCTCTTCGCCGTTCTTCTGGTGTCAATGTCCGCACACACTGAGCGAGTATATGAAGCCGCTGATGGTTTTAAGGCTCCGGACATCACCATTGAAAACAGCCATTCTTCCGTTTCTCTTTCGGATTTGAAAGGAAAGTATGTGCTTGTGTCTTTTTGGGCTTCTTCAAATGCGCAGTCGCGTATCATGGCCGCCCAATATGATGATTTCCAAAGAAATCATAGTGAAGAACGATTTTGTCTTTTGTCGATCAATTTTGATCGTAGTGAGCGCCTCTTTCGTGAGATAGTGCGTAGAGACAATCTTAGTGCGAAGTCGCAATTTTTTGTGAGTGGCAATGATGCCGAATCTATTTTTGAGACTTACCATCTTTCCAATGGATTCCAATCATTTCTTATTGACCCTCAAGGTAAAATTGTAGCCACCAATCCAAGTAACAGCACACTGCAAAAATTTGTGTGTTCCTGAATGCTAAAAGGCCGACACTTGAAATTGTATCGGCCTTCGTTGTATCTATATATTTGTGGGATTATCCGCAGTGAAAGTATTGATTTACTATTTGGGTCATGAATTCCGTGTCTTGTTTGGCGCGGGTTATCAGCTCTTTGTCGTTAAATGATTTAAGGTTTGAGATAATACCGTCAATCATTCGTGGAGCAAACACTCCGTTTTTCTCGTAAATGTTACGATGTTGTTGAAGCGCATCTGCTGATTCTCCGCAGTTGGCAGGTAAGTGATCCAATTGTGACGCTTTGTTAGCGTTTTCGGCATCGTGGATGTTCACATTGACATATGTGTCGTCGGCTATCTGTTGCGCGTTTTCCAGTTCATAGCCATGGCGGCAGGCTACGGCGAGGGCGGCGATGAGCAGATATATATCGGCAGAGCCATCGGCCGACCGGATTTCAACAGTCTGTTTTTGGGCGGATGCTCCCGGCAGTGAATGTGAGTTGTGATTTATTATGGAACACATATCGCAATCGGAGGTCCATCCCAAAGGTACGCGCACCAATACCGAACGATTACGGTCGCCCCAGCATATGTTGGTAGGGGCTTCCTGATGAGGTACGAGACGGAAGTAGGAAGTGGGGTTGACATTGCCAAACGCAGTTATGGATTTTGCCATCTCCATCATTCCGGCTATTATGGTGCGGGCATCGCTGCTGAGCTTGTGGTTGTTGTCAAGCATCATGTTTTTGCCGTCTTTTGTAATGCGCATATGTATATGCAGGCCGGAGCCGGCTTTGCCGGTGGTGATTTTGGGTGCAAAAGTCACATCATATCCCATCTGGTAGCCGAGGTTGCGGATAATCCATTTGGCAATCATAAGCTGGTCTGCGGCATTGCGACCGTCCACGGGCAAGAACTCAATTTCGTTTTGTTCATAGGTGAAACCATTGAAGGTGAAATTTCCAACTTCCGAGTGTCCATATTTTATCTGACCGCCGGCCTGGGCAATGTAGGCCATGCATTGAGTGCGGAACTCATTGAATTTTGCAAATGGCCCTGACTCGTGATACCCTTTTTGGTCTCGTGCCGGAAACTGTTCGTTGTCAGGAGCTATCACGTAAAACTCCAGTTCCCCCATGGCCTCAAAAGTAAGTCCGGTAACATTTTTGAACTCTTCGCAGGCTTTATGAAGAGTGTATTCCGGCGATGTTTCAAGCCTGTTGCCATCTTTGTCGAAAAAAGCGCATAGCATGGTGAGTGTGGGGAGTTCTGCGAATGGGTCAACAAAAGCGGTGCTGAATCGGGGCATTACATACAGGTCGCTGTTGCCCGGTTCTATGTAGGGGAACAGGCTTGAACCGTCCACGCGCTCGCCGCAACTGAGTATCGTTTCAAGGTATTCTAAAGAGTTGATTACAAAATTCAGGGTCTTTAGCCTGCCGTCTCCGGCCGGATACATGAAATTGACCATTTCTATACCCTCGGACTGTATAAAGTTTATGATGTCGTCCAAAGTGAAC
>CAMWXV010000147.1 GCA_947178305.1 uncultured Porphyromonadaceae bacterium
ACCTCATTGGAATCGTACAACAGTATTGTTTATACTGACACTGTGGTTATTGCTCGTGGCACCATCAATCCTATGCGATTCTTGTCGTATTCATTGAAGGGAAGTCCTGTTACAGACGAGCGTTTCTTTCCAACCCCTGAGATGCAATTGCGTGACACCAAGGGTGATGTGCGATTGACTTTCCCGGTTGGTCGTTCTAAATTGAATCTTGATCTCGGTGACAACCGTTCCGAAATGAACCGTCTGCTTGATCAGCTTAAGGAAATTGAGCACAACCCTGACATGATGATTAAAAGTTTCTCAATATCGGGAACTGCATCACCAGAGGGTAATTACGACAGCAACCGTCAATTGGCAAAAGATCGTATGGAATCTGCTATGGATGTGATTCTTCAGGGCCTTGACCCTGAAACACGTCGCAATATGGAGGTACACACCTATGCCGATGTTGCCAAGTGGAAAGATGTTGTAAAACTCATGCGTGCCGATGGTCATGATGAAGAGGCTGATGCCATTCAGGAGATTATTGACAATTATCCCAAAAATGTGACTTTGCAAGGTCGCAGGATTGCAGGATTGCCGTTTTATTCAACACTTTTGAAAACAGAATACCTGCCGCGACTGCGTAATGTGCAGTATGAGTTTGTGACTTCGCGCTATCGTTATCTTACTGATGATGAAATCAAGGAGATGTATGCTACCAACAGCAAGGATATGTCGCGCTATGAGTTTTGGAAATTGTACTCTATGTCTGATTCAGCCGGCAAAGAACCGATTATGCGTCGTGCGTTGCAGGTTCATCCAAAGTTCTTGGTTGGAGCCACAGATTTGTCTTCTTTGTTGATTGATCAAGACAAACCGGATGCGTCGCTTATAGAACCCTTGCTTGCCAAGGCCAAAGGTGATGTGCCGGAAGAAGCTCGGTTGAATCTTGGTATCGCATATCTTGAGGCCGGGCAGTATACACGTGCCGACTCTCTGCTCTCTTTGGTTCCGGATACGGAGCGTTTTCACAAAGCGAAGATTTATTCGGCGGCGCTCAACGGTCGTTATCAAGATGTGATACAGGAGATTTCTAATGACTCTCCTATCAATGAGGTGATACTTTTGCTGGCTATGAAGTCCAACGACATGGCTTGGGAAAAAGCTCAGAAACTTGGCAACTCAGCTGTAGAAGAGTATATTAAGGCTGTTGCAGCCAACCGTACCGACAATTATTTGGCAGCTTGTGCGCATCTTGACAATGCGTTGATGCTTGATCCGTCGTTGAAGGAGATTGCTCGTGTGGACGGTGATGTGGCAGATATTCTTGCCGAGTAAGAAATAATTGACTAAACAGAAATTGACACACATATAAATGGCAACAATAAAATTGTTTTCACGTCGTGCAGCAGTGTTGCTGGTTGCTGCATGTTCATTGTGTGCGGCTGCTCAAACAGAGCAGACCGTAGAGGAAGAGGTCGCTAAAGACTCCAAAAAAGAGAGCATTGAAGGTTTCAATGCTCTTGAATATGTGCTTCAGAAGCCAAATAAAAACCGTTTCTTTGAAAAAAAGAGATTTTTTGACCGTGTTTTCGTGGCCTTGGAAGGTGGTGCAAGCTGGTTCATGAATCCTGAGGATATATTTGAGATACCTCAAACCGATGTGCGCATTGGTGCTATGGTTGGTGACTGGGTGACTCCGGTGCATGGTTGGCGTTTGGGCTTGAATGCTGGCCGTCATAATATTGACGGTATTCACAGATCCGCTTTTGGTGGAGTGTCATTGGACTATATGGCCAATCTTTCTTCACTTGTGCGTGGTTATGATGCAAAGCGCAAATTTGATGTTGTAGGAACTGTCGGTGTTGAATACCAGATGAACAACCATTGTGGCTCCTCTTACAATATGTATGGATTGCGTGCGGGCTTGCAAGCTCGGTGGTACGCTACCAATAGCATGTATCTTTATCTTGAACCGCGTATTGGGGCATATTTTGGCCCTGCAACATATCAGGATCTGACAAATAATTCATACTATCATTATCGTATAGAGCCATCGGTTATGTTCGGTATCGGAATGCGTAAGATTTCGGCTGAAGAGAGAGAGGCTAATTCAGATCCGTTTGAGGCCAATAATTTTGCCGAGAATATGTTCTATGAAGCAGGTGCCGGATGGACAAACCTGGTTCGTGAAAATGGTAAGTTCGGTATGTTTAGCGGCAAGAATCTTACATTTGCTTTTTCAGGAGGTAAGTGGTTTAACGCTTATTCAGCATTGCGATTGACAGCTACTTATGGTAAGCTAACGCAAGACCAAGAGTTTGTTATGGGTGGTTTGGATTATGTATGGAATATTACATCTTCCATCACCGGATACCGTGTTTATCGTCCTTTTGAAATCAATCTTGCTTTGGGTGTGGCTGGTGCTTATGTCAATGACACAAAGGCTAAAATATACCCCGGTTTCCGTGCAGGCTTGAAAGCAATGGTTAACATCAATTCCAATTGGGGTATCTTTGTAGAGCCTCAGGCAAGTGTGTTTATGCGTGATTTCAAAAACGATACTAATACCGACGAAATTCTTACTTCTGTAAATGTTGGTCTGCGTTACACAATTGGTGATTACAAGTTTGATTATGCAGAAAATCTTGCAGAATTCAAGGCTGCTGATACCAAACGTCAGTTTGCTATTGGTTCAATAGGCGCAGCTAAATACAGTGATGGCCAATTGGGTATTGGTGGAGCTCTTGAACTTGGTTATGGACGTTGGTTCTCTCCCATGTCTGCTTGGAAAGTTGGCATTGATGCGCAATTGTTCCCCCGCTCTTATGGCAAGTATCGCAGTATCTCTTTTGGTGGTGACTATATCTTGAGTATATCATCTGCCCTTTGTGGCTTTAATCCCGACCGCTTCTTTGATTTCTCAGGTTCATTGGGTGCTTATGCAGGAATAGCTCGTTTAGAGAGCATATATTTCAAGGATCCTCAAATTCGTCCGACGGCATCGGCCAAGGCTGCGTTTATTGGAAGTTTCAGAGTCAATGAAAATTGGAGCATCCAATTGCAAACTCAGGCCATAGCGGCAGCATTACCATTGGCTGGAAGTGGATTTGAGTATCGTCCTGAGATGCGACTCATGCTTGGTACGAGATATCAATTCTAAAAATATATAATACTCCTTATATAAAAGAGGAATTTCCCAAATCGGGAAATTCCTCTTTTATATAACAATAGTGTGTTTGTCTAACGAATATTTAGTACTTTATGAGTCTGTAGCGAGAGACGCCAATACGGATGTTTTAATATATAGTCTATTGTTTGAGCGGTGGTTGAAGACCCATTGGAGTAAGAGCATGGTTGCAGGAATAAGTGGGTGGGAGTGAAAGCGGAGGCTATTTTCTCTACATCCTTGTCCGGTTCGTACACTACCTTTAGCTCATCTACCGTTACAAGCGCCCATGGCTCCTCTTTAGGCGAGCATGTGATCCAGTCAATATTGTTTGGTAGCGGCAGAGAGCCATTTGTTTCCACAGCTATGAAAAAATCTTTGCTGTGAAGGTGGTTTATTAGTTCGTCGTCGGCTTGTAATGCCGGTTCTCCACCTGTGAGTACAAGATGTCGTGTCGGATATTTGGCAGCCTCATCTGCGATTTCTTGGGCTGTCATTTCTGTATGATGAGAGAAGTCCGTGTCACAGAAAGAGCATTTGCGGTTACATCCGCTAAGGCGCACAAAAACGGCAGGAGTGCCTGTGAAATACCCTTCGCCTTGCAAAGAGTAGAAAATTTCATTAACAAGATATTTCTTATTCATCAATCTCGTAAATTGCTGTGTTTCCCTCGCTTTCTTGTACCTCCACACGATAACAATGAGGAATGATTGAACATATCCAGTAAGCTATGTTCTCAGCCGTGGGGTTGAAAGGAAGCACCTCATTGAGGTCTGCATGATCAAGCGTTGATATAATGCGTTGCTTGATATGAGTAAAGTCAGCCACCATTCCGTTCGTGTTCAGATCTTTTGATTTGCAATGAATGGTTATTATCCAGTTGTGGCCGTGACGACGGGTGCACTTGCTTTCGTAGTCAAGAGCCAAAGAGTGGCAGGCCGATATTTCAAGGCGTTTAGAAACGTAATACATATGTCAGTTCACAGTGGTTAATCCAAGTTCAATAGCTTTTTCAAGCATAAAATTCCATGCGGCATCGCGCTCGTTTGGTATCACACCATCAAGAATGGCATCCTTT
>CAMWXV010000148.1 GCA_947178305.1 uncultured Porphyromonadaceae bacterium
GGGCTTACCAGCACGCAATTTTCGCCATCGGTGCCGTAGCAGTCCGGACGATGTTGGCGTCTCGGCACAATCACTATGGTACAATCTTGATTGGATTTGCGTGCCAGAATGTTAACATTCGGTTCTTTGTCGGAATCACGCTTAATCCGATTCATCTCCCAATTGGCTTCTTCCGCCGACTTACACACTATATACGCCGGAGCATCGGGATGATGTCCTGATTCTATCCATTGCCATAAAGGAAACATGTCCGATGGTGCTGCTTGAAAATGCATATGGTCAGGTGCGGACGCTCCGCATTGAGCACCATTGTAAAACACGGTCATTCCGTCAAGGCGTTCAGTCCATTTTACCAGGTCGTTCAAACGGTTTGTCACCATCTGAGGTTCATGTTTGGCGGAGGCTATTGTAAAATGGAGTGGAAATATAGGGTAGGGGTTTACAAGCAGTTCGTAACCGTCAATTTCCAGCAGAGCTTGTTCCTTGGGGCGTGCATCTCTACAAAGAAAACATTTGCGTTTGGCTATTGATGAGGCATCGTTTTTTGCCGTGCTTGACAATACTCGTCCCGGATTGTGCTGAAGTATTACTTCGCATTCACCAAGCTTCAATCTTCTTGTCCGGGATTGCCGTAATGCGTTGTATGCGGCTCTTGCTTGCGGCCACACTTCAAGTTGGTGTTCAAAGAACCCTTTGTGGTCAATGCTTTTTTCGCTCATGTTTCTTCTGTGCAGCGTTTAGGGCTATTCGTGCGCGCAGTTCAATAGTGCGTAATGAGTCCTTGTAGTGATTGTTGCGGTTTTCGGCATCATGGCTCAAGGCTGCATCTGTGTTTCCGTTCCATCGGCGACATAGATACAGAGAGTCGTATATTCGTCCGATACGGTACTGACGTGAGATGCGCAGACACATGGCGTAGTCTTCACCGTAGCTCACATCGGGCATTGCACATCTGCGGGCCACGGCGGTGGCGAATGCTCGTGGCGCTCCAAGGCCGTTTATTCGCAGGGCATTGTTGCGTCCATTGCTGTCAGTCCACTCTTTGTGGTCTATTAATCCCGGAGGTAGCGGATTGAGGGCAATATCAGTCAGAGAGTATGATCCTATCACGGCTCCGCAATTAGAGTTGTGGAATTCATCAACGATTCTTTGTAAAGTGTTTGGAGATGAATACAGATCATCACTGTCAAGTTGCACGGCAAACTTACCGCACATTTCATGTCTCAAAGCCACGTTCCAGCATCCGCCAATGCCAAGATGCTTGCTCTCGGGAATGATATGGATGAGTCGTGGTGAATTTATTTCCTCCAATATTTGTGTGGTGCCGTCTGTGCTGTGGTTGTCCACTACTATCACGTTGAATTCAAAGTCGCATTCTTGTTCAAGAGCACTCTTCACGGCATCGGCAATAGTAGCTTTGCGGTTGCGCACAGGTATTATCACAGAGGCTTCCAACGGCCATCTTTGACCATAATCCCCCTGCTCATATTGAGGATTCAGATATGCGCCAATGGATTTGAGGTGGTCTGTCACAGCTTGTTCCATCTCTATTTGGCTTTCGCGGTTGCGTGGGTCTACGTAGTCAAACTGGCGTTCCCCTGTCATGCTTTCTTCCTCAGTGGACACGCTGTACAGTGGTTCGTTTATGTGCCATATTGCTCCCATACGGCTTAACCTGAGCCTGAGATCGTACATTCCTGCGGCGCGGTAATCCTGTGTCATTTGTGCAATGGCTCTGCGCATCATGTCTGTTCGCACCAATATCAGATCCCCGAAATAGAAATCATCGCGCAAACTACCGGGTTGATAGTCTGTGCAGCGCCTTAGCTCCACATTTCCTTCCGCATCGGTTAGCCAATGGTCGGCATATAGCATTGCGGCACCACAGTCATCGGCCACTTGAGCCCATCGCTTCAGTTGAGAATCGTTCACCTGAGGCATACGAGTGCCTGTACATATCATTGTATATACGCACGAAGCGCTTTTTGCTATCGCCTTGATTTTAGCAGTGGAGCACACCGCAATACTTGTTGCAATCTCTATTTTTTCCATAATGGAAGTGTGGTACACGGTTCTACATCCAGCAGAGGCACCAATTGAGTGAATATTTCAGGAGTGGCGGCCACGAGGCTTACTTCTCTGTCTGTGCGCCATCGTTTGGTCAAAGCACCGGCCTCTTGGCAAATTATTGTCGCGGCACACACATCCCATTCATGGAGATTCAGTTCCCAATACCCGTCAAGATAACCGGCCGCCACATAGCATAAATCCATGGCGGCCGACCCGAGTCGGCGCATACCGCGCACCAGCGGGAGCACACGTGCCACATTGCGTAGATTGTTATCGGGATTGGTGGATTTGTCTACCGGAAAACCGGTGCTCACCACCGCACGCTCCATCTTGCCGTTGTGTCGTGGGCGGATAGGGGAGCCGTTGAGCCATGCGCCTTTGCCTTTCACTGCACAGAACATTTCTTTTAAATACGGTGCATACACCACACCCACCGAGGCTTCACCGTCCACCTCTATTCCTATTGACACTGCGAATATCGGCAATCCCTCACTGAAGTTTGTGGTGCCGTCAAGAGGGTCTATCACCCATCTGACTCTGCTTTTCTGTCCGTTTGCTCCGCTCTCTTCCGACAATATGGCATGATCCGGATACTTATTGCGAATATTATTTATAAGCACCTTTTCCGATGCTTTGTCCGCGGCTGTCACAATGTCGCTTTCGCCAAGTTTGGTGTGTATATCCAGATTGTTGCCACGGAAATACTCAAGTTGCACCTCACCGGCCTCTGTGGCCCATTGACGGGCATCGTCAAGCAGTGTGTTCAGGTCAATATGGTTCATTACAGTGGGATATATTTATGTTTTAAATATCCTCAATCGGCATTTGACGTTTGAATTCTTCCTTAAAAGATATCAGTGTTTCAGTGCGGGCCGATGATATGTTTTGGAGCTTTTCGCGGATTATATGCAGCAAATGTTGGTTGTTTCTTGCATATAGTTTGAGCAGAAGGTCGTATTTGCCGGTGGTGCAATGGCATTCCACAACTTCCGGTATCTGTTTCACTCCGTCCATTACGGCATCAAATGCCGATGGCTCCGTAAGAAAAATTCCTATGTAGGCACACGTGTCGTAGCCTACAGATGATGGATTGATTAATGTTTCAAAACCTCTGATTACCCCTTGTTGGGTAAGTTTTTGAACACGTTGGTGTACTGCCGCACCCGATACGTTGCACTCTCGTGCCACTTCCAAAAATGGTTTTCGGGCGTTGCCCGATAGCATCTTTAATATTTTGCAGTCAAGGTTGTCAAAATGCACTCGTGACATATGGTATTAAGATTGATGTGTTAATTTGATATTTATGATTCGCTTTATACTGCAAAATTACATATTTTATTCCATTTGATAAAAAAATCGTAGTGTATACATAATCCGTAGCCACACTTTTTTGTGCGGCTGCAAATCATATTGTTGAGATTGTATGTTAAAACACCATTTTTTCGGCTTTGTTTCCGGTGATGCGTATATATAATTCACCTTTAGCCGGAGTGTTGATCTTCAATCCTTGTAGATTATAATAAACAGCGCTTGAGGTAGGTGTGTTTTCGCTATTGATTGTATTTATGGACGTATAGTCACCATTGCTGAATCCGTATATGGTTTTGAACTTGCCCCATATCGGGTGAGCGGCATAAAGAGCCTCGCTGCCGGCAGGCACTTTTAGTATGCACTCGGCCACATTGTCGGAGATGTTAAACTCCGTGGCTTTGCTTGTCGGATAGCTGTTTATGATATCAAGGTCGGTTATTTCTGTTGGCGTGGCGCTCATGCACACTACTTCTTTGAGACTTTCGCAATTTTTGAAAAAAGTGGGTAATGGGATAGCTGATGCCATCATGAGTCACTGATTCTTTTATCACAATATCTCCACTTGGGCACAGGGCGGCATCCTCTGGAACAGAGGCTATAGCGTAGCCCTTGTCGTCAACAATGATATAATTCACGCTATCTTTAACTGTGTTGATAGGTTCGGCTACAGATTTGAGCGTGAATAATGCGGAAATTAAAAATAGTAGTATTTTTATGATATGTGATAGTTGAGGTTTGCAAAATATTGAGTATTAAGCTGTTGTTTGTAAACAGTATCATAAAAAACTCAGACGCTTCCGAAGATAAACCTTTTCAAGATCTCGATGGAATCCGTATCATT
>CAMWXV010000149.1 GCA_947178305.1 uncultured Porphyromonadaceae bacterium
GGTGAATATATGTGTCACGATATGATTGACATTTGTAGACAGAATACTGCCACTGTATCCTATTCGCAGCGATGTGCTTCCGAGATGTAGATCGGCTGAGAACTGATGGTCATAGCGCAAATGGTTGCCCCACCATGCGCAATGTGCTAATCCTGAGTGATTGCCAAGATATATTTCGTAATATAGTTCGCCATAATCCGGAGCAAAAAAAGCGCCTATTACAGGCAACTCCGGTTGATAGCGCAGGGTGATTGGCAGTCGCCATAGTTTCACGTTCCAAGCGGCATAACCTGTGATTCCTAAAGTCAAAGCTGCCTTGGCGGCACAAGGATTATTGCTGTTACGCTTGTTATACATGGCTCCTGCGTCAATCATGACATTTCCGCCTGCAGCTATTGTGATATTGTAGGGCAGTCGCCATCTGTGCATCATTCCCCAACTGAAATCCAGTCCCCAGTACCATAGATATGAGTTCTGTGCAGGACTCATGGCCTTGTCGGCCTGTACACCGGTACGCATTTGCATTACCCATCTTTCAGGATTGAACTTCATGGCTTGCATTCTTTCATAATGAAAGTCCAGATGCCATCCTGAATATTTGAGTGGTGACAGATATGTGTCAGCCAAATGCGATGATCCGGCACCTATGGTGTATGAGGATGTTACAGGGCGCAACAAGGTTATTGTGTCGCCTGCTTCGTTGGCTTTGACAACAGTGGTCAGCAGTAAAGCCGTTATGCACAATAAAAACTTACGGATCATCAGAATATGCGTTGTTGTCCTGTGATTTCGTCACGTACCTCATCTTCCGACTTATCTTTGTCAGGGTCAAGGTCTGCTTCCATGTCAGGTGGTATTATTGGTTCTGTGTCAATATCAGCATCGGGAATGTCAAGTGGCTCAAGCTCCCGGATGTCGCACACCTCATAATTGGTTAGGCGCTTACCTTTGGCTTTGAACGATTTCGGTGCCACAAATTCGGCCGCAGTGACCTCCATGGTGCCTCGGAATGTGTCATTGCCTCCAAACACTATCTCAAATCTTGCTCCTGCGGCATCACTCAGACACAATAGCTCCGATTTGTCGCTCTCGCCTATGAAACTTTGTTTCTTTGACGATGGCTCAAATGTAAACCTTTTCAGATAAGGGTATCCCTGAGCCGCATCAAACAGCACTGCTGTCCATACATGCCCTGGTCGGAAACGCTCTATGCGCAATATTCCTTCTTCATAATGGTTGGCCAAGTCAAACGATGTGGTGTAGAACTGTCCTGATTTCATGACAACGAGCAGTTGGTCTTCGGCTCCGAATTCACCAAGGTAATCACCTCGGCCATCGTAATTCAGTCTCAGTACATCCGGATCAAACCATACCTCAAGTCCACCCAAAGTTGATAGACCTTCACGTTTCAACGATACACGGTGAACTTCATTTTTTGTCACAATATTACCCAATGCTCCCTTTCCTTTGATGGATATAGTGCTGAAATCCACATCTATGAACAAACTCTTCAGTCTGGGTTTGGGTTTGAGGGTCACTTTTACCATCTCGGCCTCGCCATTGGGATTGGCTGTGAACCATAAAAGTTTGCTTCCCGGTAATCCCTGAGTCATATTGTATTCTTTATCGCGGGTTATACCGGTGATTTGGAAGCGCTTCATGTAATATATGCCACCTTTGCCGTTTTGGTAAATCAGGTTGTAAGTGGTGCGTGTGTCGTTGCGCTTAAACACCGACACATACATCACGTTCTTTCCTACAAACATTTTTTCTTGCACTTTGGTCACTTTGTAGCGGCCGTCTTTGTAGAAAATAATTATATCGTCTATTGAAGAGCAGTTGCATAAAAACTCATCTTTCTTAAGTCCAGTGCCCAAGAACCCCTCGGATCTGTTTATATACAACTTTTCGTTTACTTCTGCCACTGTGGCTGCCTCAATGTTGTCAAAACTTCGTAAAACTGTGCGACGTGGATAGGCGGCACCGTATTTCTTTTTCAGTTCCTGATACCATTCTATGGGTATTTGAGTGAGATTTGAGAGCTTGTTTTCTATTGATGCCATGCGCTCTTTGAATGCGGCAATCTGTTCATCTGCCGTGTGTGAGTTGAATTTAAGAATCCTACCCATCTTTATTTCAAACAAACGCACCACATCGTCCTCTGTCACTGGCCGCAGGAAAGAGTCGGTCCATGGTTCAAGCCTTCTGAATATATGAGCTATTACATCGCTACGGCTTTCGGCCTCCTCATATTCCTTATCCTTATATATTCGTTCTTCAATGAATATCCGCTCCAAAGATGCAAAATGCAGCTGTTCCTTTACTTCACCCAGTTGGATTTCCAATTCCGCCTTGATTATTGAGCGGGTGGTTTGTACAGAGCGGCGCAGTACATCGCTCACGCCTATGAAGTGAGGTTTGTCGTCATAGATTACACAGCAGTTGGGCGATATGGGCAGTTCGCAATCTGTGAATGCATATAGCGCATCAATCGTTTTGTCGCTTGATGTACCAGGTTGCAGATGTACTATAATACGAGCGTTTTCAGCCGTATTGTCATCAATTTTTCGTATCTTGATTTTCCCTTTTTCAAAGGCTTTTAGTATAGACTCTATCAGCGAACCTGTCGTAAGACTGTAAGGAATCTCTGTTATGGCAAGAGTTTTGTTGTCTACTTTCTCTATTTTTGCACGAACACGCACTTTGCCGCCTCGTTTGCCATCATTGTAGCGACCAACATCAATAAATCCACCGGTGATAAAGTCTGGGTAAAGTTCAAACTCTTCTCCACGCAAACATTTCACAGAAGCATCAAGAATCTCGTTGAAATTATGAGGAAGAATCAAACTTGACAATCCGGCTGCAATACCTCCTACACCTTGTGACAGCAATAATGGAAATTTGGCCGGTAAGGTCACAGGCTCTTTCTTGCGGCCGTCATAGCTGGGTGTCCATTGGGTCACTTTATGGTTGAACAGTGTTTCAAGCGCGAATGGTGACAATCTCGCTTCAATATAACGTCCGGCGGCGGCAGGTGCACCGGTAAGGATATTTCCCCAGTTACCCTGTGTTTCTACAAGCAGGTCCTTTTGGCCAAGTTGTACCAAGGCTCCGTATATTGATGCGTCACCGTGAGGATGATAATGCATAGTGGTGCCCACTATATTGGCCACTTTATTGAAATGTCCGTCATCCAGTGTTTTCATCGTATGTAGAATACGGCGTTGCACAGGTTTTAGTCCATCATCTATATGCGGAATGGCACGGTCCAATATAGTGTATGAAGCATAGTCAAGATACCAGCTTTGGAACATGCCGCGGAGTTGATGTTTTACCACATCGTCACTAAGGTCCACAAGCATTGATTCAAAGCCGCCTTCCGCAGCTTCAGAGCTGTCATCGTCGTTTGTGTCTATGGCATCTTTAAGGTCTTCTTCGTCGTTGTTAAAATCTTCGCTCATAAGCTTTTGGTGAATCTGTCTTTGCGTTTACCCACAAAAATACGAAAAATCATCCTTTTTCGCAAGAGCAGAGCCTGTTTACTTGTGTAAAGAAGATTGTGGTTTTGAAAAAATAATTACAATAATATAAACCAAATAACCCCGAGGGCATTGCTATTGCATTACCTCGGGGTTTATGAGATCTTTTATGGTGCGGCCTATGCTGCTGTCAGTTCGTTGTACTTCTCGTTTACTTTGTTTTGCAAATAAAGAGCTTTGCAATATACCACGAGAGCCATGATACCGAGAGTGAGCGGCCCGAAGATAAACAGTGTCAAAAGGTATGTGGATACTTTTAATCCTTCAATTTCTCCATTGGCTATGAGATAGTTGTTGCATCGGGTAATCCATTTGCAGGTCCAAACTATACCATATATGCCCAATGTCAGTATATTGAAAACCAAATACAGTAATAAACCTGTGGTTTTTTGTCCGTCAGATTTACAAGCGATGTTTGTCTCTTGGGCAAAAGCGTGAATTAGATACCAGTTGTATATACCCAAGGTAATGAGATTAAGGAAGAAGGCTTTCCAAAAGCCACGGTTGGTACATAACATGATTTAAGGTTAAAGTCTGTCCTTGCAGACTGTATTAAATTTATGACTCGAAGTTATTATATGCCACAAATATACAAACAGTAATATCTTTAACATTACTTGTGT
>CAMWXV010000150.1 GCA_947178305.1 uncultured Porphyromonadaceae bacterium
GCGCAACCATCAAATCCGTTTTTATGTACATTGCAGAAGGCTCGCCGTACTATCCCGCGTACTCTTTGCTCTTCGTTTTCTTTGCCTGCTGTGGCCGCATTTCTCGGCATTCCATTTTCAAACCATCACAATGCTTTGGCTGATGCCGAAGTGTGTGCTAAAATAGCAATGACTCTGTTATGAACCGTATTTTGATATTGCCTGTCGTATTTATATTGTTTACCACTGTGGCTTGTGGAAGTGGGACGCAGAAAAATAAAGATGCCGCTATGGAAGATGTTGTGGTGGAAAAACGTGACAGTGCCGTTTATATGCTTGGTCGCTCTCATGCCAGGCGTATGCTTGAGCAATGTACCACAACTGATATGCTGCGCAATGAGTTGCTTGATATCCGCGCACGAGAGTCTTTGATTCGCTCCCGTATGTATCCTGAGGCCGGACAGGCTTATATTCAAGGTTTTCGCCATTATTTGCAGGAAAGCGGAGATACGCTCGCTGTTACTCTTTTTGGTGAGTGAAACAAAAAAATGCAACAAAATAGTCCAAATAGTTTGCAGAATTAAAAAAATGGCGTAACTTTGCACTCGCAATACGCAAATGGTGCCATGGCCGAGTGGTTAGGCAACGGTCTGCAAAACCGTGTACAGCAGTTCGAATCTGCTTGGCACCTCTTTAATAGTCACGATGTAAGTCGTGACTATTTTTTGTTTTATAAGCATGGCAGTTAACATTAATTTAGGTTACTGTGCATTTTTATTGACCTTCTTTTTGTTACTTTTGACTTCGTCAAAAATACTCAGAAAAAGCTATGAATCTACCTCTTGCCGAGAGGCTGCGTCCGCACTCTCTTGATGATTATATAGGACAGACCCATCTTGTGGGGCCTGGCACAATACTGCGTGGCATGATTGCTACCGGCAATGTGTCGTCGTTTATTTTATGGGGGCCTCCCGGAGTGGGGAAAACTACTTTGGCCAAGATTATAGCAAATAGTGTGGATGCTCCGTTTTATACTTTAAGCGCTGTGCATTCCGGGGTGAAGGATGTGCGCGATGTGCTTGAACGGTGTCGTATTGAGGCTGCAAGCATGTTTACTGCAAGGCGTCCGATATTGTTTATAGACGAAATACACCGGTTTAACAAGTCGCAGCAAGACAGTTTGCTTGCAGCAGTTGAGACCGGAGTGGTGACATTGATTGGTGCCACGACAGAAAACCCATCGTTTGAGGTGATACGCCCTTTGCTCAGCCGTGCACAGGTGTATGTGCTCAACCCTTTGAGCGAGGATGAACTGAAGCAGTTGCTTGACCGAGCTTTGACGTATGATCCCGTGCTGAAGTCACGTAATGTGAGAGTGGAGAGTACCACGGCGCTGTTTCGCTTTGCCGGTGGTGATGCACGCAAGCTGCTCAATATTCTTGATCTTTTGCTGCAGTCCACTCCTGAAAACGAGGAGATACTTATAGACGATTCGGTAGTGACCGACCGCTTGCAAAAAAATCCTGCCGCTTATGACAAAAACGGTGAGATGCACTATGATATAATATCAGCTTTTATTAAAAGTGTGCGTGGCAGTGATCCTGATGCTGCTGTATATTGGCTTGCACGTATGATAGAGGGCGGTGAAGAGCCTGAATTCATAGCTCGTAGATTATGTATACTCGCGGCTGAGGATGTGGGTCTTGCCAATCCGAATGCGTTGTTGCTGGCTAATGCCACGTTTGATGTGATCCATAAGATAGGGTGGCCGGAGGGGCGTATACCATTGGCGGAATGTACGGTGTATCTTGCCACTTCTCCTAAAAGCAATTCGGCGTATATGGCCATAAACGATGCGTTGGAACTGGTGCGCAGCACCGGCAATCAACCGGTGCCACTGCATTTGCGCAATGCGCCTACTGCGCTTATGAAAAAAATGGGTTACGGTGCAGATTACAAGTATAGCCATAATTATCCCGGACATTTTGTGCGTCAACAGTTCATGCCTGATTCTCTTGGGCATCCAACATTGTGGCATCCGGCAGATAACCCGGCCGAGCAGCGTTCGGCAGCGTTGCAGTATGAGCGCTGGCATGATTCCTCCAAAAAATAATGAAGGCGGACTACATCAGTCCGCCTTTTGGAGAATGAAAACAGTTGTTTTTGGAAATTTAGTCTTTTAGTTTAGCGGCCCATTCTTTGGCTTTTTCGGCTGCGGTTTCAAGTACACCAGCGGTGTAGTCCTGTACTTTGTCTGAGATGTTGCCGGCTTTTTCTTTGATGTTCTCGGCTACGTCTCCGGCTTTTTCTTTTGCTGCTGAAGCTGCTTCACTGATCTTCTCTTTGGCTTCGGATGCGTATTCCGATGCTTTTTCTTTAACGTGAGCTGTTTCGGCTTTTGCGGCCACACCTGCTGCTTTGGCGCTTACTTTTGCTGCTGTTTTGCTCACTTGTGCGGCGGTTTCGGCCACTTCTTGTTTCTTGTCCATAGTAATTAAGTAATAATTGTAACTAATGTATTTTGTAGGTAAAACACAATATGTTGTGGTATGGTTGCGCTGCTTGGTGATAAAAAATGATAAAAAATGTAAACGGGATGGTTAAACTGGGTGAACAACTGTTGCTGTCGGGTATGTGTTGGTGAGTGCAATCATTTGGCGTTCATTGCGGTATGTTAGAATTACGTTAATATTCCGTATATGTGCTTCACGATAGTTAACTTAAATGGTGATGAGATGATAAATCGCTGTTGTACAGCGATTAAAATGCTGCTATATTTGCATTGAGATTTAGAAAATAATGTTGTTGAAATGCACAATCAATATCAGATGTAACACAGTTATTGACAATACACAAAAAGAATATGTTATCAAATAACCGATTGATCTTGCCTTATGATTTAATATCGTTGGAATGAAATTGATTCCATGAAAAAACTTTACAACCACTGTTTTCCGGTTTTTCATTTGAGTGTTTGATAATAATGTTGGTAAATTTGGTTTGGTGAAAACAGATGGTTGCTTCAATCAAGCATTTATAGTAGTTAGTTTGAAAGAAGGGAGAGCGCTCCGCCTGACTGCGAAGTTGTGCGGGGCGCTTAATTTATTTATATGTATGCGTGGTTATAGCAAGAGGTTGCTCATTGTGTTAAGAGCGTTGCTATATTCATGACACTCTTTACAAAAACAGTCGTCAAGTTGCTGCAAACGGTTGAATATACGTTGTGCCTGCGCTATTTCATTGTGTGTGAATGCGCGGTAGGCTTGCTCGCTATTGTTGGAATGGGTGGCGCTCCAATATTGGAAATAATTTTGCCATTCATTGAGCAGGTCTTTTGTAAGTGTGTCAACTGTTGGGTTCATTTGTGATTAAAATCTGTAATGGTTGGTGATGCTATTATACAACTAATATTGGGGTGTTTTGGTTCGTTGGTGTTTTGGCAAGGTTGCGAATGGGTGATATTGTTTGAAAAAATAATAAAAACGTACAAAAAGGGCGTGAGAGTTGCATATTACACATTTTTTTGCTTACTTTGCACCCGGTTTGTGTGGCTCATCCTTGAAAGTCGCTAAATATGATGCGCTTGGCGATGATATGAGAACTGAGATGGCGGCCACCTACCAACTTGATAATTTTAACATTAACAGAGCTAAGTAACACAACAGCCATGTCAAAGATTTGTCAAATTACAGGCAAGAAAGCGATGACGGGTAACAACGTATCGCACTCCAAGCGTCGCACAAAGCGTAAATTCAATGTTAACCTCTTTACCAAAAAATTCTATTGGGTAGAAGAGCAGGCTTGGATTCTCCTCACTATCTCAGCCGCAGGTTTGCGCACTATTAACAAAAACGGTCTTGACGCTGCTATCAAAGAAGCTGCCAAGAAGGGTTATTTAACTGAAATCAAATACTTATCATTCTAAAATACGATGGCAAAGAAAGCTAAAGGCAACCGCGTACAGGTAATTCTTGAATGCACCGAGCACAAGGCCAGTGGCATGCCCGGTACTTCACGTTACATCACTACCAAAAACCGCAAAAACACTACAGAGCGCCTTGAACTCAAGAAATACAATCCTATCCTCAAGAAGGTGACTGTGCATAAAGAAATTAAATAATCCCTTAATTACGTTTAAGATATGGCAAAGAAAACCGTAGCATCACT
>CAMWXV010000151.1 GCA_947178305.1 uncultured Porphyromonadaceae bacterium
GCTCCGCCCTGCTGAGCCTGTGCCTGCGCGTTGATAATCTCCTGCTGGGCTGCACCGAAAGCAGTTTCAATTTCTTTCATGGCAGCGTCAATACCGGCAATATCGGCAGCTTTGTGGGCTTCTTTAAGACGAGCAAGAGCTGTTTCAATAGGAGCTTTCTTGTCGGCAGGAATCTTGTCGCCGAGTTCGCTGAGCTGCTTTTCGGTCTGGAAAATCAAGGCATCGGCATGGTTGAGTTTGTCAACACGCTCTTTCTCCTTGGCATCAGCCTCGGCATTGGCGGCAGCTTCATCCTTCATTCGTTTGATTTCAGCATCGGTCAAACCGCTGGAAGCCTCAATACGGATGCTCTGTTCCTTACCTGTAGCTTTATCCTTGGCCGATACATTGAGAATACCGTTGGCATCAATCTCAAATGTAACCTCAATCTGCGGAATGCCACGAGGAGCGGGAGCAATGCCATCAAGGTGGAATTTACCCAAAGTCTTGTCATCGGCAGCCATAGGACGCTCGCCCTGAAGCACGTGAATGTCAACAGAAGGCTGATTGTCGGCAGCGGTTGAGAACACCTCGCTCTTACGGGTAGGAATAGTAGTGTTAGCTTCAATAAGTTTGGTCATCACACCGCCAAGGGTCTCAATACCCACAGACAGAGGCACAACGTCAAGCAGCAACACATCCTTTACATCTCCTGACAACACACCGCCCTGAATGGCAGCACCAACAGCCACTACCTCGTCGGGATTAACACCCTTGGAAGGAGCCTTGCCAAAGAACTTCTCAACGACCTGCTGAATGGCAGGAATACGAGTGGAACCGCCCACCAAAATCACTTCGTCAATATCTCTTGCTGTAAGGCCGGCATCTTTCAAAGCCTGCTCACAAGGAATGATAGTGCCTTGAATCAATTTATCAGCCAACTGTTCAAATTTGGCACGAGTCAAAGTCTTAACCAAGTGCTTTGGAATACCGTTGACAGGCATAATGTAAGGCAAGTTGATTTCAGTGCTTGTGGTGCTTGAAAGCTCGATTTTAGCTTTCTCGGCAGCCTCTTTCAGGCGCTGCAAAGCCATAGGATCCTGACGGAGATCCACGCCTTCCTCTTTTTGGAACTCATCTGCGAGCCAGTCAATGATAACATGGTCAAAGTCATCACCACCAAGGTGAGTGTCGCCATTGGTTGACTTCACTTCAAACACACCGTCACCAAGCTCAAGGATAGAAATATCAAAAGTACCGCCACCGAGGTCAAACACAGCAATCTTCTGGTCCTTATTGGTCTTGTCAAGACCATAGGCAAGAGCAGCTGCAGTGGGTTCGTTCACTATACGTTTCACAGTCAAACCTGCAATCTCACCGGCCTCTTTGGTAGCTTGACGCTGAGAGTCATTAAAATATGCAGGAACAGTGATCACCGCTTCGGTCACAGACTGTCCGAGATAATCCTCAGCAGTTTTCTTCATTTTCTGAAGAATCATAGCCGAAATTTCCTGCGGAGTATATTCACGACCGTCAATATCCACGCGGGGGGTATTATTGTCAGCGCGCACCACCTTATAAGGCACACGATCTATTTCATTTTTCACCTGATCAAATGTTTCACCCATGAAACGCTTGATAGAATAGATAGTACGTTTGGGATTGGTGATAGCCTGACGCTTTGCAGGATCACCCACCTTGCGTTCGCCGCCATCCACAAAAGCTACAATAGACGGAGTGGTGTTGCGACCTTCGCTATTAGGAATCACAACAGGATCGTTACCTTCAAGAACTGCCACACAAGAGTTGGTGGTGCCAAGGTCGATACCGATAATCTTTCCCATAATTAGTTTGAAATTTTTAGGTTATATATTATTTGTTTTTAATTATCACAAAATTTGCCTCATACGAATAGTTTCGCATTCGGATATACTAAAAACAAATTTAATGCCAAAAATGTTGCAAACTCATTATTAAGCTATCAATCAATTATTTATCATACTGTCAATTTGACACACCTAAACTGACATCACTGCCAAACCTCCCGATTTGCTATCACTTGTCCCTATTAAAGCCATGCCAAAAACGAAGCCAACGCTATATAACATACCACGCCGGCACCAAACACCACCGGCACGGCCACCGGAGAAATACATCTGCCAGCCATATGCAGAAACACAGAATCCGAATAAACCAACGGCGCATGCACCCCGCTCCAACGGCGCGCAATCAACAGCGACAACCGGTAAACCACAACGGCAACCGTGGCTCCAACCACGGCTCCAACAAGAAGATCACCGGGAAAATGCACCCCGAGATATATCCTTGAATAACTGTTGACCAACGCCCATAACAGAATAAACACACTCCAGACACGACACCTTATGATCAACAATGAAAATACCGCAAAAGCAAACGAATTGGCAGCATGACACGATGGAAAACTATACAACCCTCCCCTGTAATCATTCACCACATGCACATACTCCGACAGCGCATTTTCCAGACGAGAGGGACGCACTCGCTCCACCCATGGACGAATCACCGTGGCACAAGTTTGATCTGCCAGCGCTATAAGCGCCACACCCATCAGAGTGACCACAAGCGCCGTCTTCCATGAAAAGCACCGCCACACCAGCCACAAAAAAGCTGCATACATGGGAACCCACACAAATTTCCCCGAAAATAGCATCATAAAATGATCCCAATAGGAGTTGTGCAGACTGTTGAGATACAAAAACACACTTGTGTCAAGGTCTATGAACATTTGCATAGCGAATACTTATTATCGTGATTGAAGATCTGTGTACAAGTTTTGTAAAAAAGCCTTTGCATAACACTCATTGCTCCCGACCGCGTCCCCACTGTCAACAATAGGCACACCGGCATCAAGGCTATATACCAACGTATTGTCATCAGTTATCATCCCTATATAGCTTGGATCGGCAAAAAACGCAAAATGCGGCGAACGGGGATTAAGTAAATTATGGCTGAACACGAATTCGTCATGCCCTATGCCAAGAGCGTCAAGCAATGTCGCGGCTATGTCCGTTTGCGACCCTATCACACTCTGCACGCCACTTAAAGCCAAGGCTCCACCGGTCATTATCAGCGGTATGCGATGACGCTCCACCGGATCTGTCAAATCCGGATATGCACCATAATGATCCGGCACAAGCACAACAAGAGTATTCGCCCAATCCGGACGCATTGCAAGAGCATTTACATATGCAGTCACACAACTGTCGGCATATGCAAAAGCCTCCGCACGCTTGTCTGCAAACCTGCCATTAGAATTATAAGGCACATCAAACGGCTCATGAGAACTGGATGTCTGAATCACCCTTAGCTTAGGTTTGGACGCATCATACAATGTCACCTCGCTCAACGCTCTCTCCAACACTACATCATCATGCGCGCCCCATTTGCTTAGCCTCTGCGATACCGGAAAATCCTTATCACTCACCACTCTACCAAATCCGGCTCCCACCAGATATGCCAACTGATTTGTGAAATTCGCATCACCGCCATAATAATATACAGCCTCGTATCCTCCATTTTCCACCATTGACCGCGACAACGATGGCAGATTCTCGGTTTTTGACACATACTTCATTATAGAAGTGTTCGGCTGCCCGGGATATCCCGACAACACCGCAGGAATACCACGGTCTGTACGGAAACTGCTGGCATAGAATCGTGTCCATATAACACCGCTCCGCGCTATGCTATCCAACCCCAATGCCACCGGTTCCCCACCGAGCACAGGCATGAGATGCGAAGAAAAACTTTCAAGCAATATTATATGCACATCCGGATTCTTTACCTTAAGCAACGCCGGTATATCCTCACCATAAGGCGCATCACGCAGCTCGCCAAACAACCTCACAGCCTCATCCTCGCTAAAAAAGCGGTACATGGTGTCAAACCTACTTTGATGAGTAGCGGAATACAGCAACGAAAACACAGGATTCACCGCCGCATGATTAAGTCTCGTATCAGAGCTGAAATAGGCACGGCTCAAATTCATGGTACTGACAGTAAAACCACCTCGGATAGGCACAAACAGCGCACCGGCCAGCAACACACCGCCCACAGTGCTCATCCGTCTATTACCCATCAAAACCACAGGCTTTATGTCACCACACAACTTTATTACGCT
>CAMWXV010000152.1 GCA_947178305.1 uncultured Porphyromonadaceae bacterium
AAATAGCTGCACTTTGCGAACTTGTAGGCGCAGATGTGAATATGGTACGGAAAGGTATCGCCTCAGACGTAAGAATAGGAAGTAAATTTCTCTATCCGGGATGCGGCTATGGTGGTTCGTGCTTCCCAAAAGACGTGAAAGCACTTGCTCGCACAGGCTCGGATTTCGGACACCGTATGCGCATCATTGAAGCCGTGGATCAGGTCAACAACGACCAAAAGCTTGTGGTGTTTCACAAACTTGAACACGCTCTTGGAATCTTACGAAATAAACGCGTTGCAATATGGGGATTGTCGTTCAAACCAGAAACAGATGATATGCGCGAGGCTCCGTCATTAGTTGTAATAGATCAATTATTGGCACATGGAGCCGAAGTGGTAGTGTTTGACCCTGTGGCAATGGACGAGTGCAAGCGTAGACTTGGCAACAAAGTCATATATGCTCGCGACATGTATGATGCTGTGGCCGATGCTGATGCCGTGGCTCTACTCACCGAATGGAAACAATTCCGAGTACCTTCGTGGCGTGTTGTCAAGAAAGCCATGCGGGGTAATGTTGTCGTAGACGGACGCAACATATATGATCACACAGAGCTGGCCGACGAGGGTCTTCAATACAGCTGTATCGGCAGAAAAGCATGATTTGTGCTATCCCTCCCCCTCCACTATATATTAATGAGGCCGATGAATATTCATCGGCCTCGTTTTCTCTTTTACTAATTGTAAAACATTATTTAGCATTGGTTTCCACCTCAGGAGCTATCAGCTTGTAGCCCTTGCCATGGATATTGATAATCTCAATGCTCGGATCCTCGCGCAGATGCTTGCGCAGCTTTGTAATGTACACATCCATACTGCGGGCATTGAAATAATTGTCATCAATCCATATGGTCTTGAGTGCGAAATTACGTTCCAAAATTTCATTTACGTGCGCACACAAAAGACTGAGCAACTCAGATTCCTTAGTGGTAAGCTTTGTAACCTTATCATCAATCATCAACACTTGTTTCTGAGTGTCAAATGTGAATTTACCAATCTTGTACATGGTGATTTCCTTACCTTTTTTGCCTTTTACGCGACGCAAGATAGCTTCAATGCGAAACACCAGCTCCTCCATTGAAAAAGGTTTGGTAATATAATCATCGGCACCAATCTTGAACCCTTCAAGAATATCCTCTTTGATAGACTTAGCGGTCAAGAATATGATAGGCACTTCGGAATTAACGGTTCTGATTTCTTGTGCAAGTGCAAATCCGTCTTTTTTAGGCATCATTACATCAAGTACACACAGATCGTATTTCCCTTTAAGAAACGCTTTATAGCCGCTCTCACCATCGGCAAAGAGGTCGGCATTAAAACCCTTGGCCTGAAGATATTCCCGAAGGAGCATACCCAGGTTTTCATCGTCTTCACATAATAGGATACGCAAACGCTCTTCCATAATTCTTTAGTTTTGAGTTAACGGTAATATAATTATAAATTTTGTTCCTACATTGAGTTCGCTTTCCACACGAATATCGCCACGGAGTTCATGCACCATCTTGTGTACATAGGCAAGCCCAAGTCCGAAGCCTTTCACATCATGACGGTTTCCTGTAGATACACGATAAAATTTCTCAAATATTTTCTTTAAATCCTCTTTCTTGATACCTATGCCATTATCCTTGATTGTGATTTCAAGTTTTTTATCTGCAATATCTTTTGTGGACACTTCCAGTCGCAGAGGCACATCTTCTCTACGATATTTGACAGCATTATCAAGCAAATTGAATATCACGTTTGTGAAATGCATCTCATCCACATTCACTATGGCATCCTGAGCATCAAGATCTGACGCAATGGTACCACCATACTTTTCAACCTTGATTTTAAAAGTATGCACAATGGACGCTATCACCTCATTGGCATCCACATCCTGAAGTCGCAAGGTAGCTTTCTGACGGTCAAACATTGACATTTGAAGCACTTTTTCCACCTGAAAGCGCAACCGCTTGGTTTCATCATTTATCACCGTGGAGATATGTTCCAACATTTTCGGTGATTTTCTCACCGATGTATCATTGAGCATTTGCGCTGCAAGAGATATTGTTGATATCGGGGTCTTGAATTCATGAGTCATATTGTTGATGAAATCATTTTTCATCTCCGTCAGCTTCTTCTGCTTGAATGCAACTATAATAGTGTACAAGAACACTATCAACAATATAAATGTGAACAGAAATGATGGCAACATAAATTTCACCGAAGAAAGTATGTAATCATTTTTGTCCGGAAAATACACCTTGAGGTAATTCATGGAATTCCTTGCATCATTAGGAAACAGTGTTTGAACAAATGTGTTACCTACATTACTGTTCTCCGAGCTGAATCCGGATGTTTTGTACACCGGCACACCCATACGGTTTACAACGGCAAATTCAAACGGTAATGAAATACCATTGTTAACCAACTCCATGGTAAGAAACATTGACACCGTGGAACTGTCTGCCCTACTTTCAATATCCCGACTACCTGATTGGCGTAAAATATTGAGAATAACCTCATTGAGCAAACCACGTTGATATACATATTGATTACGCACAAGCTCCTGCATTGAAGTGTAACGCTGCTTTTTGGCCTCGGCAGACAATTGGGGGGACAATGCTGTTATCTCTCCTGTAAAAGTAAAATCGCCACTAAGCCCCTCGGATGTTGTCACTGAATATTTCACACCTCCAAGATTGCTACCGGCTCCAGGGTAAGCGGGAAGTACCGACGATTCTATGCTTGCCACATCGTTTTCCAAATAATATTTGGCCTCTTCCTGCTCCAGCAAACTACTGACACTATAAAGACTACGCTTAACACCCTCTGAAAACTGGTCGTCGCGCATACGCACCATGTTCTTCATATACATTATTTGAATGTACAGGAGTCCTGCAAACGTCAGGGCCATTATTATTGTGAGAAACCAAATAATTGACTTTTTCATATGTTATAAAAGTTCATAACCAAAGAACCATAAATGTTTGCCTTATAAAATTTCTATGTTAGAAAAGTTTAATCTTTATTATGTTAACACCCTAAACTAACATTTTGTTGCAAAACACATCAAAATATCACAATTAACATATGCCGTCAAAATTAACATAAAAATGTGAAAGAACAAACGTACTTTCACATTTTCGCATATTATTTGTATTTTTTCACATTAATACATATTTACTTATTTATTATCTTCAAGATTCACAGTTACTTGATCTCTTGATGGCAACGTCCAATAAAGAAGCAAAAATCCTAAAATACCGGCAAGCAACGATCCGGACACAATGCCAAGTTTTGACTGGTTCAACATCTCCATGCCTTGAACACCCAATGAAGCAAACGACAAATTTGCAATAAACAGCGACACAGTAAATCCAATACCTCCAAGCACAGCAATGGCTGCCATCATCTTCCAATTGCAATGCTGCGGCATGGGCGCGAATCCAAATTTCACCGTTAGCCATGAAAATCCGAATATACCTATAAACTTACCAAGAACCAATCCGCATATTATAGCCAAGCTAACACCATGAACCACCATTCCGGGATTCAAGTCAAGTAAATACACTCCGGCATTGGCAAATGCAAACAACGGCACTATGAAATTATTTACAGACGAGTGCAGAGAGTCTTCAAGATCCTGCAGTGGTGAAATCACTTTGTCTGATGCCGACTCCACCTCCTTAAGCCAGTTCATCTGATCTTTGTCAAGAATAGATCTGCGATTCAATGTCTCATCATCATCCTGATTGAAATGAGAAATTGCACAACGAATCGCCTTTACATACTTCTTGGGGGCAAATACCGGTTTGGCCGGAATACAAAATGCCACAAGCACACCCGCTATAGTAGGATGCACCCCTGAGTTCAAAAACAAGAACCATACAGCAATACCGATCAATACATAAAACAGTTTGCTCTGAATTCTCATCATAGCGCCCAAAAGCAAAAACACCAGCAATATCGCGGCATAAACCAGGTACATCACTTCTATATGAGTGGAATAACATAACGCTATCACTATTATACCACCTATGTCATCCACCACTGCCAATGTGGTCAAAAATATTTTCAAAGATACAGGAACCCTTGATCCCAACAT
>CAMWXV010000153.1 GCA_947178305.1 uncultured Porphyromonadaceae bacterium
GATCCCGCACACTGTTTCAATATCAGCAAACTTTGTTGAATGCTTTTGGTGGTTATATAACCGAAACCTTGCCAACCGAGCTGGTTGACCGACTAAAGTTAATGCCAAAGCGCAAAGCCTTGGAGGTCATTCATAATCCGCGAAACAACGAGCAGCTCCAAAACGCCCGCTTTCGTCTTAAGTTTGAAGAGCTTTATTGCTTGCAGCTCAACATACTCCGTTACAGCCGTAAGCGCTCTTTTACTGTAGGAGGGATGAAATTTTCGGTGGTTGGGCATTTCTTTCATTCGTTTTATGAGCAATGTATGCCTTTTGAACTTACCGGAGCGCAGAAACGTGTTATCAAAGAGATACGTGCCGACATGCTGACGGGGCGACAGATGAACCGTTTGCTTCAAGGTGATGTAGGTAGTGGTAAGACCCTTGTGGCTCTGTTGTGCATGCTTATAGCTGTGGACAATGGCGCTCAGGCTTGTCTCATGGCTCCAACAGAGATTTTGGCCACTCAGCATTACGACACCATCCGCTCTATGGCAGCCAAGGTGGGTGTGAATGTTAAGTTGCTTACAGGTTCCACCCCAAAGCGTGAGCGGGATTTGATTCATGCCCAGCTTGTCAGTGGTGAACTTCATATACTTATTGGCACTCATGCTGTGATTGAGGACAATGTGTTGTTCCATAATCTTGGGTTTGTGGTTATTGACGAGCAGCACCGTTTTGGTGTGGCTCAACGTGCCAGACTTTGGAAAAAAAATACTGTGCCGCCCCATATTCTTGTAATGACGGCTACGCCCATTCCGCGAACTTTGGCAATGACGGTGTATGGCGATCTTGATGTGTCGGTGATTGACGAACTGCCTCCGGGGCGAAAACCTGTCACCACTATACTCCGTTACAGCGACAAGCGTATGGACGTGTATCGGTTCATATCCAAAGAGCTGGCCAAGGGTCGTCAGGTTTATATCGTGTATCCGCTTATCAAGGAAAACGAGAACGTGGATATGCGTAGTCTTGAAGAGGGGTATGAACAGGTGCGAGAGGTGTTTCGTAATTATAAGATTGCGTATGTGCATGGCAAGTTGAAACCGGCGGAAAAGGATTATCAAATGAATCTGTTTGCTTCGGGTGAGGCTCGTATTCTGGTGGCTACAACGGTGATAGAAGTTGGGGTGAATGTGCCTAACGCTTCTGTTATGGTGATTGAAAACGCTGAGCGATTCGGCCTGTCGCAGCTTCATCAGCTCCGAGGCAGGGTGGGGCGTGGAGCCGACCAAAGTTATTGTGTGCTTATGAGCAAGCCACAGTTGTCCAAGGACACTCGCAAACGATTGGAAATAATGACATCCACCACTGATGGATTTCTTGTGGCTGAGGCTGATTTGCAATTGCGTGGACCCGGTGATATTGAAGGTACGCTTCAAAGTGGCACGGCTCTTGATATGAAAATTGCCAATCTTGCCACTGACGGACGTATAGTTCAGTTGACGCGCGATGAAGCTGAGCGCACACTTTTGTGTGATCCTTCTCTTGAACAACCTCAACATAAACCATTGCTTGATGAAATGCGTGCATTGTTTGCCAAGTCTGTTGACTGGAGCATGATAAGCTAAATGTTAATTTTTGAGTATGTATAAATACAATAATTAACACGATTTTAACCAGTTGAAATCAAACGAACTATCTTACACATTATTTCACTTTATTTCACATAGTTATGTATAATATTGAAACACAGTGATTTAAATTTGTTGTATTGTTACAAATACGTTAATTTTAATCGTTTAAAATTTATAACATTTGGGCGCTTGGCATAAAAATGCTACTTTTGAGAGTCAATCAATGACAAATCTGAAAAAACCTTATACACCATGCAGCAAACATTAGTGATACTCAAGCCTTCTGCCATAGAGCGCGGCTTTGTGGGCCCTATTTTAGAGCGTTTTCAGCGCAAGGGTTTGATTATCTCCGGTATGAAAATGATGCAGCTTGACGAGCAGTTGCTTCGCGAGCATTATGCGCATCTCGTGGATCGTCCTTTCTTTCCTCTTGTTTTGGCATCCATGATGGCATCGCCTGTTATTGTTCTTTGTTTGAAAGGACTTGATGCGATTCGCATAGTGCGTCTTTTGACCGGTGCAACTAATGGACGAGAAGCTCTTCCCGGCACCATTCGCGGTGATTTTAGCGTTAGTGGACAAGAAAATATTGTACATGCGTCATCCAGTGTTGAGGATGCCGAAATAGAAATCCGCCGATTCTTCCGTGAGGATGAACTGTTTGATTGGACTCCGCAGAATGCGCGATTCCTTTATTCGCCCGATGAGCTCTGCGACTAACCTCTCCAATATCCAAACAATCACATGAAATTTAATTGCAAATCAATCTTATTTTCACTTACAGCTCTGTTGCTTGCCGTCCCCGGTTACGCTCAGTTCAAGCTTCCTAACACGCACAATGCCCAGCATAAGGATTTGATTGCACACCAGCGCCCAGCCGGTGTTGCCGCAAAATCGTTGTCCTCTATGAGCTATCTTGAGGATCTTCGCAAGCGAGAGGCTTTTCAAGACAACGAAATCTTTACCGAATACTGGGAAAGTCAGGCTGTGAATCCTTACAAAGGTATTGAAATTCCTGCCACAGCCAATATTGACGTATCAGGTTATGTAGCACCGGTTAAAGGTGCGGTGACATCGCGTTATGGTTACCGCGCTCGTTTCGGTCGTATGCATAGAGGTTTGGATTTACGTCTGAGTATAGGCGACACTGTTGTTGCTGCTTTTGACGGCAAAGTGCGCTTGACAAAATATGAGGGTCGCGGTTACGGTTATTATGTGGTGGTGCGCCATGACAACGGTATGGAAACCATTTACGGTCACCTGTCACGATTCCTTGTGCAGCCTGATCAGCGTGTACGTGCCGGACAGCCTATTGCACTTGGTGGCAACACCGGTCGTAGCACAGGCCCGCATCTGCATTTTGAAACACGTTACCTTGGCGTGGATATAAATCCTGAGGCAATTATTGACTTTGAGAACTTTGTGCCACATAAAGATGTATTTGTTTTTGATAAATCCGTTCATCAGGTGATTCAAAAATACAAACCATCAAAAGTGAAGCGAGGCAAGGCATCCAAGCGCAGAGGCAAAGCCTCTGCATCAAAAAAGAGGAAAAAATCACGCCGTCGTTGAGAATTTACGAACGGATGCGATTATCGCATCCGTTCGCTTTGTTTTATAATGTATATAAGTAGGTGTTAAACACTGATTCTGATTCATGGCAAACAGACAAATTGGTTTGGAAGAAGTAGATAGGGTAGAGGAGCTTATATTTGAGCATCCGGATAAAAAGTATATTAAGGTCAAGTTTGTTGGTGTAGCTTTGGGTTACGTGGCTTTGATGCTTTTGTCATTGTTCATTCTGTTGACGGACTATGTATATGCGTTTGTAGCGGCTGAATGTGTTATAGCCGTGGCCTGTGCCATTAATCTTGCCATTGTTCCGAGAGCTTGCAGATACAAAGGGTTTGCGCTGCGCCAACTTGACATCAGTTTCAGAAACGGTGTTATTTTTCCGACCATCGTAACTATACCGTATTCCAAAATACAACAGGTCAGCATAAAGCAGACACCTGTTTCCAGATTGTTTGGACTATATTCCGTGGAAGTGGTCAACGGTGCTCAAGCTATATCTTCAATAAATATTCCAGGCCTGACCAAAGACAAGGCAACTCGGGTCAAGACCTTTGTAATGGAAAAGTTGACAGAAAATGCATACTGATTTCTCTGTTCCTCAACGAATGAGTGCCGGTGCGTTTGTGATTATATTTCTCAAAACGCTCAAAAGTCTTGCCAATATCTTTGTCTTGGCCATAGTTGTCAGGCTTTTTGAATCGGACGGTGATTGCTCATTTTGGGTTCGCTTGTTGCTGATTTTGGCAGGTTGTGTGGTTTTGGCTTTTGTGTACGCATTTCTTGAGTATAAATTCAAGATGTTTTATATCAAGGATGGAAGTCTTATATTTATGCATGGTGTGTTTCGTCGTGAAACAATAACAATTCCACTGGACAAAATCCACACCATGCACACC
>CAMWXV010000154.1 GCA_947178305.1 uncultured Porphyromonadaceae bacterium
GCTTTATAATTGGCCTCATTGGTGCGACAAGACGAGAACCCCACCATAGCTATCACAGCAATTATAATCAATATCTTTTTCATTCCAATATTTGTTTTCCAAGTTTTATAACCTCAAGTTCTTTCATCACACCTTGATCTATCTTAAGTCTTACAAGGGTGCGTTCCTTTTGCCATCCGTGCCAACCAGCGGCTCCAGGGTTTATATGCAACAAATCAAGCTCTCTATCAGGTATCACCTTAAGAATATGAGAATGCCCGCAAACCATCAGATTAATACCATCTGCAGCAAGAAGTTTTCTTACGCCAGGAGAATATTTGCCCGGATAGCCTGCAATATGCGTCATCCAAACTTTCACCCCTTCTACCTCAAATGTAAGTACCTCCGGACAAAACCGTCTGACATCACCATGGTCTATATTCCCGCATACGGCTCTCACCACAGAGCACACATCTTTCAGTCGCTCAATTATTGACATATCCCCCACATCTCCACAATGCCATATCTCATCACACTTAGCAAAGTGTGTGGCATATCTGTCATCCCAGCAAGAATGCGTGTCGGATAGTATTCCTATTAGTTTCATTTCTTAATTATTCTCACATAGTCAAGTAATGCTGTATTCACAGCACCGTTCATATTTTCACAATAAGGCAGTTCATAAACAATCTCAAGCTTGTTATACCCTTTTTTTAGATTTGCAACAAGCATATTGCTGAACCCTGTAGACAGCCACTCTCCAATACCACGTTGCGGAAATACCAATGCGCCTACCCTGATTTCATTAACATAAAGCATACGTATGGCACATTTATTATCTGTATTAATCGGGCCACAACCATTGGCATATCTCACATCAATAAAATATTCACCATCCGAAGGTGCCTCCACTCCAAATTTAATTGAACGGTTACCTGTTACCGACACCTCTACAAACTTATCACCTTTTCTCTTATCGGCAATAAATTTGGTGCCACGATGCTGAGCATAATACTCCAATTGCACAATTCTTTCATTTCCATGTGGTACATACATGTGCGGACGACAAGAAAAACCGGTTAAACGATCATTGTTCCTCGGAACAACGCATACCACAGCCGTCTCCGACAAATCATCCAACTGATAATCTTTTGTCAATAAATCTTGACTATAGGCTCCATTTTTATATACTTTATATGCAAGCGTATCAGAATAGTTTCGAATAGTGCCTTTAGATGGTGACACCCATTGAACCAACGGCGTACGAGGCGCCCACTGCTGAGGCATCACATTGATTTCACCACGTGATAAATCTCCCGACATTGTGATTTTGATTTCGTGATGGCTTTGAATATCCGCTCTTACATACGCATTACGTTGCACTTTGCCATCTATGGTAAATGACTCTATTATGTCACCAGTCCCTGCAATGATTATTTTCAGGTTAGCATTACGGTATCTAAAGTTTTCTATCACTTTTTCACCACGAAACACAGAGGGCACAGATGGTGAAAAACGAATTCCATGCTGCTCAAAGCTCATTCCGGCAAAAACTCGGAATGTCATGGCAACAGCTCCGGCACAACTCCACAGTTTAGCATCAGAGTTTTTTACTGTGCCTTGATAATCCCCGGTTGACGCTACAAATAACTCCTTATGAGTGCCAAAAAGAGCCGCAGATCTATAAATAGCTCCAAGCCCAGCACACAATGCAGGTCCGTTACCAACTTTGGCAGCAGCCATATTCCAAAATGATTGAACAAACGGCCACACAGCATCATTATGATACGGATTAATATCCACAAGCTGAGGAAACACAGACGGCGTACCAAACACAGTACGCGGTGTTCTTGACACTATACTTGACGCCATCTCGTCTGTGGCAATAGAAAATACCACACTCATGCTTTGTCCAAGATTATCTGTAGTTTGTGATTGTAATGGATACGCCCCTCCATATAAATATTCTGAATAATAACCTTTATCCGGCATCCACAAGTTGGCATTAATATTATCCACCAGTTTTTTACCAAACTCGGCATAGCGTTGGGATGTTTCCATACTTCCCAATGCAGCATCCATTAATGACAATATTCGTAATGACTGAGCATATAGAATATTTGTACCCAAACACATGGATTCATAAATATCTACGGGCTGCATCCACTTGGGATACGTTTGTCCTCGCCAATCAAGATAGCTCTGCTCTCCATGAAACAATCCCGTTTTTTTATCCCACATAACAACAAAATCAGTGTCAAGACTTGACGCTATAACATTGCGAGCCTCGCGAAGCCAATCAGTGTCTCCAGTCACTTTATACACCTCCCAAGCAGCCATAGCCCATGCAATACGATCACTTGATACCGGCCAAGCACCTCCGGTACCAGCATCCTGAACTATACGTCCATTTCTCACTCTGGCTCGAAGTGAATTTTTAGATACTTCCGGATTTAAATAAGCCAGAGACAAATATATGGCATACGAAATATCTCGGGTCAACACATCATTTGATTCTTTGCCTGCTCTGAATGTATTATCATGCCTAATATCTGACACGATATTATCTATTCCCATATTATAAATTGCATCAACAAGCACTTGTGATGATTTATAGGTAGGATATTCAGAATACACAGTATCAATTGACCAACCATATGAGTTTGGAAGCGTATCATTATGTGGATTCAATACAATAGAAGTTTCATAGATGCTATCACCACGGTCTATAAGTTTAAAATCATACTTTCCGTAGAGATTGTCAAAATCCCAACTGAGAGGTGCAATGTTGCCAGCCAACCATACTCCTTTGAAGTCATCAGCATATATCACATCTCCTGTTGGCGTTGTATAATATCCTTGTTTATCAAAGGCTCTTAATACAGGTCGCATATCAAGCCTAACAGTCCACAATCTATTTTTTTGCAAAGTGTCGTTTGATGCCAATGGCTCACAATCGGAAGTGTTGTCGCCAAAAACATATGTCTTATCACTATCTCCACCTACCAAAGCATAGTGCCTTTGTCCGGGCAGCAATTCATTGTCACGACTGTTGATTGAAAATTTGAATGATATAACCGATGATACACCTCTGGCTTCCGGGCTTTTATAATTTGTGACAATACGAGTATCACTTACAGCCTTAGCAACAAAATCACCTTGCACCACGCTGTCTGTGAACACAGTATACTCGTCACATGAATATACGACATCACGGCTATGCCGTGGATTACTACAACCCATCAACATAGCCGTGAACAGTACTGTATGAAGTAATAGCTTCATAACAATTATTTATCAGAACATCCGCCACTTGATTCCATTACCGCAGCATCAAGACCGGCAATGGTGGCAAGTGTAACTATATCACGCACAGGAGAATTTACATTTGTGAAATGCACAGGTTTGTTCAATCCCATTTGTATAGGACCAATAGAGTTTCCCATACCCATTTCAAGCATCAACTTATATGCAGTGTTTGCTGTGCTCAGATTCGGGAAAATAAGAGTGTTGACCTCTTTGCCTTTAAGTCTGTTAAATGGGAATGTTTCATCTCTCAAGCCTTTGTTAAGAGCATATGCTATATTCATTTCTCCATCAATCAGCAAATCAGGATACATCTGATGCATTTTTTCAACAACTTCACGCACGTTCCGGCATTCATCGTCTGTTCCTGTTCCGAAGTTGCTGTATGAAACCATCGCCATTACCGGTTCGTGCGCAAAATACTCTACAGAGTTTCGGGTCAGACGAGCTATGTCAAGCAAAGCATTTGTGTCACATTTCTTATTTATACAAGTATCGGCAAGAAAATATGTGCCACGTTTGTTGTTGATTATATACATAGTGGCAAAATGGCTGTAACATGGACGAATACCTATAACCTCCTCAGCTATACGACCAACTGCATGAGCCGCTGAATATGTGCCGCCGAGGAAAGCATCGGCATCACCCTCATTCACCATCATCATACCGAAATAGTTACGGTCGTACATCTTTTCAAGAGCTTCGGGATAAGACAGACCAGAACGCTGATGCTGCGTTGCAAATGTCTTGGCGTAACGTGCTCGGCGATCAGCCTCACGGTCATGGCGCAAATTTAC
>CAMWXV010000155.1 GCA_947178305.1 uncultured Porphyromonadaceae bacterium
TAGAGCACAACCTTGCCAAGGTTGGGGTCGCGGGTTCGAGTCCCGTTTTTCGCTCCAAGAGAGAGAACAATGAAATTATGGCAGTGGGATTATTGAAATCCTTATTTGCGAAAATAGCTCAGTTGGTAGAGCACAACCTTGCCAAGGTTGGGGTCGCGGGTTCGAGTCCCGTTTTTCGCTCCAAGCTTTGCTTGATTTCAGCAATTGCACTGCAAAATGTCCGGATGGCGGAATTGGTAGACGCGCTACTTTGAGGGGGTAGTGATCATTGGATCGTGTGAGTTCGAGTCTCATTTCGGACACTCTCTAAAAGCTGCAAGTATTGATTTCAATACTTGCAGCTTTTTTTGCATTTATGCCAACCACATCATTTCAACAGCATTTGTCAACACTGTTAACGCGAATTAAATCTAAAACTCCATTTAATGTTAAAGATGAGCTATGAACATGTTAATGTGAATAGAAAATTAAATGATTTGTTGTTTAAGATGGATGCATTAAGTTCGCAGTAACATTGGCATATTTATCCCGCTTCCCGTAAGAATTGCGCTCTTAGGGTAGTTTTTTCTTTTATATGACACTACCGCAGTTTAATTGTTTATTCATTTCCAAATTTTGGTTGTTCTGTTGCCGTTTTTTCTGATAAGAAAACCTTTGGTTTCTTCTGAAACTTTGTTTCCCGAAATATCATAATATTCGGTTTTCAATGAGGTTTTCTCTGATTTGAGGAGTCTGGTTCCGGACGTGCTGATCAATGAAATTTCAAGCGAGATATTTCCTGTTCCAAGGAATGATTTTATGTCAGATGCGGTCATTGTATCTATTCTTCCAATTGGTGTGTAGTTCCAAGAGTTTGAGTCATAGAAAATCACAATCTGATTGCCTTGGTAAAGCATTATGTCTCCGGCCAAGGTAGTTGTATATTTGTCATTCCTGGTGAAAGATTGCGGCAGTGTTCCAACTTTTTCAAAACCTCCATAATCGTTCATTGATACGTATATATTCCCATTTTTGAGAAGTTCTTTTAATTCTGCTGTGGCTTGGTTTGCCACAATAGTGGCTGTTGCCTTATTCCCGTTGACAGTTAAAGATACCTTGTATTGTTCTGGCGTTGAGTTCATATCCGGTTCGTTATTTGATGCACGTGCTGACAGCCGTATGAAGACGGCTGTCAGCACAAGTGCTATAAGTTTTATGATTCGTTTCATTTTAAGTGTTCTGTATAGAAACCGGCAATTTTATCAAAAGGAATCTTGTCGCGGTCGGCACCACCGTCGTAGAGATCACAATGACTGGCGTTTTTAACGGTGAGCATCTGCTTGTTGTTTCCCTTGAGTAGAGCAAAAGTGTCCTTGCTGAAGTAATAGGAGTGGGCGTTCTCTCCATGCACTATCATAACAGCGTTTTCCAATTCATCGGCAAACTCAAAGAACTTGAAGTTCAGGAACGGTAGGTTGGATGTTACGTTCCAGCCGCCGTTGGAGTTGAGAGAGCGTTTATGATAGCCTCGCGGTGTCTTGTAATAGTCATGATAGTCCTTTACGAATTGTGGCGCATCATCGGGTAGTGGGTCAACGACACCTCCGCTGAGTTTATAGGAGCCGTTGAGGTAGTCCTCGGTGCGCTGTGTTGCCATTGCCGCTCGTTTTGCGTTGCGCTGTGTGGTTGAGTTTTCGGAATCAAAATAGCCGTTGGCATTCACTCGTGTCATATCGTACATGGTGGAAGCTACAGTTGCTTTGATACGAGGGTCGTTGATTGCTGCCTGAATCGCGATACCTCCCCAACCGCATATACCCAATATTCCAACTTTGGCACTATCAACATCTTCACGATTCGTCAGATAGTCAACTGCTGCGCTGAAATCCTCGGTGTTGATGTCTGGAGATGCCACATATCGTGGCTTGCCACCACTTTCACCTGTATAGGATGGGTCAAAAGCAAGTGTGATGAATCCCCGCTCGGCAAGCTGCTGTGCATAAAGTCCGGAAGCTTGTTCCTTTACTGCTCCGAAGGGACCGCATACAGCAATTGCAGGCATCATGCCTGTCGCATTCTTTGGTATGTAGAGGTCGGCGGCAAGGGTTATGCCGTAGCGGTTGTGGAATGTTATTTTACTGTGATTCACATTGTTGCTTTTGGGGAATGTCTTGTCCCATTCGGTTGTCAAATTCAGGGTTTCCATATCATTGTCATTTATTGTTTTGTTATTGTCTGTGCATGATGCAAGTGCCATTGCGCAAATAAAAAGAGTGGCAATCAGAGTTTTGATTTTCATATTGTCAAGATTTAATTTTACGTATTATTTTTGCGGGTGTTCCTGCCACTATCATATTGTCGGGTACATCTTTGGTGACAATGGCTCCGGCTCCGACTATAGAGTTCTCGCCGATTGTCACACCGGGTAAGATGATTGCGCCGGCTCCAATCCATGCATTCCGGTGGATAGCTATAGGCTTGACAAGCAGATTGTGTCGTAACTCAGGTTCTTCAGGATGAAATTCCGTGGTTATTTTGACTCCGGGACCAATGAAAACTCCGTCTTCAATGGTTATGCCTCCCTGATCAAGAAAGGTGCAACCGAAATTTATGAAAACCTCCTTTCCCACATGGGTCATTTTTCCGAAAGCAGTATAAAATGGTGGAAACATTCTCACAGTGGAATCAACATTCTGACCCCATATCAGCTCAAGCAGTGTGCGTATCTCCTCCATGCTGTGATAGCCGGTATTGAGCATCCCAACTAACTTACGGGTTTCTTCAACCTCCTGACAGAGACATGGAAAATCCGGGTCTGATTCCAATATCCGCTCTCCGTTACGCATACGCTCAATTATCATATTCTGTTTCATATATTATTCTATTGTTTTATCGATTCAAAATTACAATGGATTTCACCGAAGACTACTACCAATATTACAGCAAAAAGTATCCAAAATACAGAATATATAAGATGATGTTTTATGATTGGCTTTTAGAAGCGGCACATCAGTTCTATCACAAACTTGTCGTGGTCGGAAATGCTTGGAGTTGCTCCGTGTTTATTAAAATATTTTTCATAATTGACGCGTAAATCGGCGTATACTTTTTTAGCTCCGAAATGAAGTGTTGTTCCTATGGTCATCCGGTGTCGCTCATGGTCATTAATAAATAGCTTGCCGGCATCATTTTTGATACCGTTGGAGTGGTCAGACATATAATCGTATCGGCAAAGTGCTGATATTCCTGTCAGATACTTCTTTAACGGAAATGTCCTGCTTATGAATGCATCAATGGCATTGACTCCGGAAAAAGCTCCTCGGGCATAGTTTTTGCGCAGATACTCTGCTTCAATGTGCCAGCGAGAATCTTGATAATAAGCTCCTGCATCACACATTATTATGCTTACATCCTCCGGTTTGATTCGTTGTGCGCTTGCCACAACCGTTATACACTTAAAGAACGATGCTGTGGTTTTTACAGAGAAATTATAATTCTTTGTCCAATAATCCTTTTGATTGGTGAGTCCTGAACCATTGAATATTCCACCTTCAATGACAAATGGCACATTGTTTCCGAATTGGTACATGCCGGCAAGACCTACATCTCTGACATTGCCAACTTGTTTGGCAATAAATGATCGGTTTGCAAAATACTGTTGGTGTGGTGATCTGTGAGCGTCAATTGTAAAGGGTACTCGCATTTGTCCCATGGTCAAGGACCATTGTTCAGGGTTGAAGCGGACATATGCATCAAGCATTTTTATCTTGCCTTCGTCTGACAGATCAATCTCGGCTTTATATGAGATTTTAGGGCGAATACTGCCGGTGACACTAATCCGTGCGTTGCGCACCTCAAAACGACCTGCGTTAATCTGTGGTTCATATTCGTATTTTGCACGTATCGTTCCGTGTATTTCAGGATGATAGGGTGATTTTTCTTGCGCATAAGCGTGTAGAATGATACAAAACGTGATGATTGTTATTGCAGATAATTTCTTTAACATATTCTGTAATGAATGGATATATAATAATTTTCAAGGGGTTATGCATGGGCAAAAAGCATGGTCTTGATGTTCATTGCAGCACTGATATA
>CAMWXV010000156.1 GCA_947178305.1 uncultured Porphyromonadaceae bacterium
ATTGAATCACTTCCGTTTGATCAGCGTCAGGAACTTTGGGACGAGATAGACCGTCACGAGAAAAACATCCTTGACATTATCGAGGACAAACTCAACAATCATCTGCCCACAGTATTTGCAGCCTTACGCGAAACAGCTGCGAGATTCGCCGCAAACGAAACAGTGGAAGTCACAGCGACCCAAATGGACCGCGACCTTGCCGCTGCAGGCAAAGACTTTGTGAGCATTGAAGGCGACAAAGCCCTTTACAAAAATCACTGGATGGCCGGTGGAAACGAAATAAAATGGGACATGATACACTACGACGTTCAGCTCATTGGCGGCGTAGTGCTGCATCAAGGTAAAATTGCCGAAATGGCAACCGGTGAAGGTAAAACCCTTGTGGCCACTCTGCCGGTATTCCTCCGCTCTCTTTCAGGCCGCGGTGTTCATGTGGTTACTGTCAACGACTACCTGTCAAAGCGTGACTCGGAATGGATGGGACCGTTATATATGTTCCACGGTTCAAGCGTGGACTGCATAGACAAGCACCAACCCAACACCCCCGAACGCCGCAGAGCCTACAACTGCGACATAACATTCGGTACCAACAATGAATTTGGCTTTGACTATCTGCGCGACAACATGGCCATGTCACCAGCCGATATGGTGCAGCGCAAGCATTACTATGCTATCGTGGACGAGGTGGACTCCGTGCTTATAGACGATGCCCGTACACCCCTTATCATATCAGGCCCCGTGCCACAGGGTGAAGACCAGCTTTTTGACCAATACAAATCCAATGTGCAGAATGTAGTCAATCAGCAACGCCGTCTTGTAACCCAACTGCTCACCGAAGCCAAAACAAAACTGGCCAGCGATGACAAAAATGTGAAAAAGGAAGGTGCTCTCGCATTGTTCCGCGCCTATAAGGGTTTGCCCAAAAACAGCGCATTGATTCGCTTCTTGTCTCAGGAAGGTATGAAAAACATCATGCTTGAAACCGAAGCATACTACCTTCAGGACAACGCCCGCGAAATGCCAAAAGCCACCGAACCGCTGTTCTTCGTAATTGACGAAAAGAGTCGTTCAGTAGACCTCACCGACAAGGGTATCGACGCTCTCACCGGCAACATTGCGGATCCTCAATTCTTCGTGCTTCCCGACATCGCCACACTAATGAGCGAAACCGAGAATATAGCCGATCCGGAAAATCGTCGTCAACGCAAGGACGAATTGATGCAGGATTATGCCATCAAGGCTGAAAGGGTACACACAGTGTCACAATTACTGAAAGCATACACACTGTTTGAAAAAGATGTGGAGTATGTGATAGACGACAACAAAATCAAGATTGTGGACGAGCAGACCGGCCGTATCATGGAAGGCCGCCGCTATTCCGATGGTCTTCATCAGGCCATAGAAGCCAAGGAAGGTGTGAAAGTGGAAGCCGCCACACAGACATTCGCCACAATCACATTGCAGAACTATTTCCGTATGTACCACAAGCTGGCAGGTATGACAGGTACAGCCGAAACAGAAGCGGGAGAGCTGTGGGACATCTACAAACTTGATGTAGTGACCATTCCCACCAACCGTCCTGTGGCTCGTATAGACATGCCCGACAGAGTGTACAAAACCAAGAAAGAGAAATACACTGCGGTCATTGACGAAATCCAGGATCTTGTGTCCAAAGGCCGTCCGGTACTCGTGGGCACCACATCGGTGGAAATCTCCGAACTGTTGAGCCGCATGCTCACCATGCGCCACATACCACACAATGTGCTCAACGCCAAGCTGCACCAAAAAGAGGCAGAAATCGTGGCTTTGGCAGGCCGTCCGGGCACAGTGACCATAGCCACCAACATGGCAGGCCGCGGTACCGACATAAAACTCACCGCCGAAGTGAAAGAAGCCGGAGGTTTGGCCATATCGGTACAGAGCGACATGAAAGCCGACGCGTTGACCGTCAGCTTCGCGGTCGTGCCGGCCGTCAGGGCGATCCGGGTTCATCCGTATTCTATGTGTCGTTTGAAGACCAGCTTATGCGTATCTTCGCCAGCGACCGTGTAATGAAGATGCTTGACTCCCTTGGGCTGAAAGAAGGAGAGGTCATTGAATCAAAAATGGTGACAAAGGCCATTGAGAACGCACAGAAACGAGTTGAAGAGAACAACTTTGGCATACGTAAGCGTCTGTTGGAATACGATGACGTGATGAACAAGCAGCGCACCTACATCTACGCCCGCCGTCACCATGCCCTCGTTGGAGAACGTATAGGCATTGACATTGCAAATATGTTCTACGACTACATCGAGAACCTTGTGAACACATATTCCGCACCTGCCGACTATGACGATCTGTGCATGGAACTCATGCGTGTACTCACCATTGAAGCTCCGTTTACAGAAGAAGAATGGCGCAGCATGGACAAGGAGGATGTGATTGAAACCCTCAACACAGCCGCCAATGAGGCATTTGAACGCAAGAGCCAGCGAATTGTGGATGTTACATTCCCGGTAATAGAGCGTTGTTTGCAGCAGGAGAACTTCCCGCCCATGATTATTGTGCCCATCACCGATGGCAAACGTGTGTTCCAGCTTCGTATCAAACTTCAGGAAGCCTACGACAGCCACAGCCGCAACATTGTGAAAGAATGGCACAAAGGCATAATGCTTGTAACCATTGACGAACTTTGGAAAGAGCATCTCCGTGAACTTGACCAGTTGCGTCAATCCGTACAGAATGCATCCTACGAACAGAAGGATCCTCTGGTGATTTACAAGGTTGAGTCTTTCCACTTGTTTGAGAATATGCTCAATAATCTCAACACCAAAGTTGTGTCAGCACTTATGCGTGGACAGGTTTACATACCGCAGCGTCCTGACAACCAGGAAGCCCCCAAACAGCCCGAAGTGGAGCGTGCCATGCCGGAGCGTAAGAACGATTACTCCAAATATCAGGCTTCAAAAGAAGCATTGCCCGGAGAGAACGCCACACGTGCGGCAGCCAGCGCACCTCAGGGTGAAAAACAACGCCCCACACCAGTTGTGAACGGCCCCAAAGTAAACCGCAACGACTTGTGTCCCTGTGGCAGCGGCAAAAAATACAAGAACTGCCACGGCCGCGATATGTAAAATATGAAAACATTGTAACATCACAGCGATGAAAGACAAAAACAAACTTTTTTTGTGGATAACCATTGCCTCGGTATCACTACTCGTGATAGCCATAGCGTTCAGCGTGGTACAGGTAACATCTCTAAAAAAGCAAGTGGATGTGGCCCATGCCGAAAATGAACAACTCCAGCTGAGCAACGAGCAATTGTCGCTCAGCAATGAGTTCGCGGCCATCAACAAAGAATTCGCCCAATACGAGAATCAAGCCACACAAGTGGCAAACGACACCATCATGGCCAAATACACTGCTGCAAAGCAGAAAGTGGAAGAGCTTATCAAAGAGCTGAATTCCGAGAAGAAAAAGAGCCGTGAACGTGTTCGTGAACTTGAAGGGCAGATAGCCACTCTGCGCGGATTGCTCAAGCATTACATTGCACAGGTGGATTCACTGAGCAAAGAGAATGCCGGACTGCGCTCCGAAAATGAGGAGATACGTAACCGCAACGAAGTTTTGTCAAGCCAGGTACAAGAGGTGAACCGCCAGAACGAACATTTGAGCGAAAGAATGACTCTTGCCGAAAAGCTGAACGTAACCGGTGTTTCTCTTACAGCCCTAAACAAGAAAGGCAAAACAGAGAAGAAAGTGTCCAAGGCTCGTCAGCTTATGGTTTCGTTCACCATACCGCAGAACAACAGCACTCCTGTTGGTGCAAAGACCATATATCTGCGTATAGTTTCACCGGAAGGCTCCTTGCTCGGCAATGCAGGAACATTCAGCTTTGAAGGCGGTACACTCCCCTGCACTGCCAAAAAGGTAATAGAATATTCCGGTGAAGAGATTTCAGGCATTCATATGTACTGGGACG
>CAMWXV010000157.1 GCA_947178305.1 uncultured Porphyromonadaceae bacterium
ATTGAAGGGGTTGATAATTAGGCAATAAAGGTGTCTTTTTGTCGCTGTTTGCGATTTTGAATATACATGTTGATGCTTGGTGAAAAGGTGTTGTGTGTATAAGATTTATGGGTGTGTTGGTGCTTATGAGAAATTAAAATATAAATAATGCTGAAAATCAGTGTGTTGCGGATTTGTGTTGGATTTTGATGAAATTTTTAGGTCAAAAAATTTGGTTGTAACGAATAAAGTGTATACCTTTGCACTCGCATTTAAGCAATGGCGGGATAGCTCAGTTGGTTAGAGCGTCGGATTCATAACCCGGAGGTCTCGAGTTCAATTCTCGATCCCGCTACAAGATGCATAACGATAGCCCGGAGTGCTTTGCGCTCCGGGTTTTATTTTATCTGTTTGTCAAACAAAATAAACAACATCGGCACCTTTACATTATGTGGGCGCCGATGTTGTTTTACGATGATGTTTATTACTATGCGTTGTTTTTGTCAAAGATGTGACGAAGTTTACTGAAAATGCGATGTTTTGCATCTTCTGATGGCTTCATATCAGGACATGTGCTGAGAGCCTCTATTTTGGCTTTTTCGTCTTTATCAAGGTTCTCCGGTACATATACCATTACATTGATGAGTTCATCTCCGGTGTTGTGGCCTTGATATTCAGGTAGGCCTTTTCCGCGGAGTCGCAAGATTTTGCCCGGCTGTGTGCCTGCGGGTATTTTGAGTCGTGCACGTCCATTGAGGGTGGGCACTTCTACTGATCCTCCCAAAGCGGCAGTAGGGAAGTCAAGCATGAGATTGTAGATTATGTCGTTGCCATCACGAATGAGTTCCGGATGTTTGACTTCATCAATAACCACAAGAAGGTCTCCGTTTATTCCGCCATGCATGGGGGCGTTGCCTTTGCCTTTGACGGTGAGAGTCATACCTCCGGTTACGCCGGCGGGTATGTGGAACGATATGGTTTGTTCCTTTTGCTCCACGCCGGTGCCGTTGCAATACTGGCATTTGTCCTGAATGATTTTTCCCTCACCATTGCATTCCGGGCATATGGCTGCACTTTGCTGAATGCCAAATATGCTTTGCTGGGTGCGCATCACTGTTCCTGTGCCATGACATGTGGGGCAAGTGGTAAAGGATGTGCCATCCTTAGCTCCGGTGCCATTACAGTGTGTGTCGGCAACGAATGATTTTAATTTGAGTGTCTTGTCAACACCTTTGGCGATGTCTTCAAGGGTCATTTTGATGGTTATTCGCAAATCGTCGCCTCGGCGTTGACGAGTGCGAGGGCGGCGGCCGGCTCCGCCGAATCCACCGGAATCATGCATGTGGCCTCCGAATATATCTCCGAAAGCAGCAAAAATATCCTCAACGGACATGCCGCCACCGAATCCACCGAATCCACCAAAACCGCCGCTTCCACCGGCACCGGGAAATCCTTGAGGTCCCATGCTATGTCCGAATTGGTCGTATCTGGCTCGTTTTTCCGGATCGGAAAGCACATCGTAGGCTTCGGCTGCTTCTTTAAATTTTTCTTCAGCTTCCTTGTTGCCAGGATTTTTATCCGGGTGATATTTGATGGCCATTTTTCTGTAGGCCTTTTTCATTTCTTCCGGAGTGGCAGATTTGCTTACGCCTAGCACTTCGTAGTAATCTCTTTTGTCCATGACAGGTGATGGTTGTTAGTGAGTGTATTATTGTCCTACGGCAACTTTTGCGTAGCGCAGCACTTTGTCGTTGATGGTGTATCCTTTGGTTGGGGTATCTATGACCTTGCCTTTCATTTCTTCGTTGTCGGTTGGAACCATTGCTATGGCTTCGTGCAGGTCAGGGTTGAACTCAGCACCGTTGCTTTCAATGGGTTTTACGCCATTTTGCTCAAGGTACTTCATTAATTTATTGTAAATTAATTGCATGCCTTCTTTGGCTGCATCTGCATCGTTGGTGTTTTCCAATGCTGCGATACCTCTTTCAAAATCGTCAACTATTGGCAGTAGCCCTTTGAGCACGCTTTCGGCAGCGTTGCGAATTATGTCGCTTTTCTCTTTGATGGTGCGTTTGCGAAAATTGTCAAACTCGGCCATTAGGAACAAGTATTCTCTTTTTTCTTTTTCAAGAGCTTCTTTGGTTTGGTTAAGTTCATTTGTGATGGCTTCAAGTTCGCTCATTTCGCTATTTTCAATATCTTCAGGCGAATTGTTTTCACCATCGGTGTCCGGCACATTGTCCATGGCATTCATGTCCTCGCTTGGCGAGTCGTTGAGTTGTTGGGACTTTTCGTTGTGCTGATGTTTATTTTTATTGCTCATAATAGTAAAAATTTTCAAAAATCAATCACTACAAAAACTTTGCCAAAATGAATGTTTACGCATAATGGCTTGTATTTTCATAACAACAAACAGGGTATATCGTTCACTGTTAGTTCATGTTGGCTTGAAATACGGCGCACTGTTGCAGTACATTAGATGGTAGCTCTGCCATATTGTCACGTTTCCATAGCCCGTAAACAGCCGAGCCGCTTCCACTCATGGATGCATATACGGCTCCGGAGTCAAGCATGGCTTGTTTGATGTCTGCGATTTGTGGGTGCTTGTCGGCGATGGATTTTTCAAAATCGTTTTTTATGTATCCTTGCCACTGTTCAGTCGGTAGGTGAATAAGGTCGGCCAAGTTTTTCTCCGGCATGGCGGGGGTGACTCCGGCATATGCTTCTTTGGTGGGAACAAGTACCGATGGCTTGACCACTATTATTTTATATTGGCTTAAGTCAATATTGACGGGGGTTAGATCTGTGCCTATGCCGGTAGCCATCATTGGGGAGTTATAAATGAAAAATGGGCAGTCAGCTCCTATACCAGATGCTATTTCGGCCATCCTGTCGGTGCTCAATCCTAATTGCAACAGGTTGTTTATTGTTGTCAATGTGAATGCGGCATCGGCAGATCCGCCACCAAGTCCTGCTCCATCCGGGATGATTTTGTGCAGGTGTATTTCCAATGGTGGAAGTGGGATAACGCTGTTGAGGGCGCGATATGCTTTCATGACCAGATTTTTGTCGGAAGGACAGTCCACTGTGCGTCCGGTTACAGTAAGTGTGGTTTCCGGTGTTTTGGCTGGCACTATTTCCAGTATGTCGGCCCATGGGATTGGGACCATTACGGTAGATATGTTATGGTATCCATCGGAGCGACGGTTGATAATGTCAAGACCTATGTTGATTTTTGCATTTGGAAAGGTTATCATTGGCTTGCTGTATGGTAGATGTGGATTAAATATGCTGCGAAGTTACAGAAAAAAAACGTATTTTTGTGGTTCCAAAAAAATACGATAGATATGCCAGCACCTTATAATAATAAGAGAAGTCAACAGCAGTCGCAACCTTTGTTTGATTACGGTGGCCGTCAGTTGCCGCGCGACAAGGATTTGGAAGAGGCAGTGCTTGGAGCTTTGATGCTTGAAAAAGATGCCTATACTGTGGTGTGTGATATTCTCAAACCTGAGTGTTTCTATGAACCGGCCAACAGAAAAATCTATGAGGCTATACAAAGCCTTGGTGCGTCGCAGCAGCCGATAGACATGTTGACGGTGACGGAGCAATTGCGACTCAATGGCGCGCTTGACGAGGTCGGTGGACCTCTGTTTGTATCAGAGCTTACATCACGAGTGGCTTCGGGTGCGCATGTAGAGTATCATGCTCGTATAGTGGCTCAAAAATACCTTGCCAGAGAGCTGATAACATTTGCATCGGATGTTGAACGAAAAGCTTTTGATGAGAGTAACGATGTGGATGATCTGCTACAAGAAGCAGAGGGGCATTTGTTTGAGATTTCACAGCGTAATGTTAAGAAGGATGTTACTCAGATTGACCCTGTCATCGGTGCGGCCATTGACCAGATTCAGGCTGCGGCCAACCGTCCGTCGGGATTGAGTGGTTTGGCATCCGGCTATCA
>CAMWXV010000158.1 GCA_947178305.1 uncultured Porphyromonadaceae bacterium
CCATTGAATATTACATATATAGGCAATGTTTCACCTTCATCGGTGCCTTCCATGAGCCATATTACATCAATTTTGGCTTCCAATTTACGGTTTTTCTGTGTTGCATTAACTGTTACATTGGCAGTGATCATGCCATCCAACAATGAGAGATGTTTTACTTCACCGTTGAGTTCTAAGCCGCCGTCATCTTGGCCTGTGCAAATAACATCAACGATAATGTCACCGATTTGCATATCATCACCCAAAGAGAAATCGTAAAGGCTTAGAGTGGCGTTGGGCCATTCGTCTTGTTTGATCCATACGCTTGCTTCAGTGCTGAATGGCTCGCCATCGCCGAGCTGTACGCTAAGAGAGCCATCGTATTTGATGCCTTCGCGAACGGGCTCTTCTGCAGCTTTGAAATTGAGGGTATAAGTGTGGGTGTTGTTGCCATCTATATCAGCGCCTTGGGCGTTGGTTACTGTAATGGTGGCTTTGTTGTTGTCTTTGTCAATTGTTACAGTTGCTTTGGCTGAACCGCTATTGCCTTTAAGGGTATAGGCTATACCTGAGGCTTCCGGAAGAGCGGCGTCAATGGCATACTCATAAGTGTCAGGATTGAAGCCATTAACTGTGGTGCCATTTATGGTAAGGTTGCTGAGGCGGGAGAAATAGAGCAACTTCACATCATCAATAATGAGTTCGTTGTCTTTGCCTACTGCATCTGCTCCTGCAAAGTAATCACCGGCTGAGATGATTACATTAATTTTTTCTGGTGTGTCTGAGGTTTTGTACTCAAACTCATAGGTAGCATTTGTCCATTCACTTTGATTAGTGGTGATATACTGTTCTATCTTGCTGATGAGAACACCGCCATTGTTTGTTACGGCTCCACCTTGGGTTCCGGTCATATCGTAGCCAAGAACGCAACGGTCGCGATCCACCATGGTTACTTTTGCCGGGGTTGAACTGATGGTGATGCATCCGGGAACATCGGCCTGAGACCAAGAACCTTTCCAGCAGTAAGCAATTACTGACGATTTTTCATCGGGTTTGTCTGTACCTCGGCTGCGTTTATAATAGAAAGACAGGGCATCGGGGCGGTTTGAGAATTCCATACCTCCGAATGTACCACCATCGCTATCACCGATTTTTGCAGGAAATATTGATGCTTTACTTGTGGACCATGTGGTACCGAGGGTGATGTAGGCTGGTACATTTGATTTTAACGACCCCATGCCTGTTTCGGGCTGGGTGAGTTGTATTCCGGTAGATGAATTGTAGCCATCAACTTTATTGCCTACGACTTTTGCTCCGGTACCATTTGTTCCTATTACATGTGATATGCACCAACCTTCAGGGTTTTGGCCTTGGGTTTTAGTGTTGTCGTTGCTTGTCCATGGAGTGCAATCGCTCCACGAGCCTTCAAATCCCACATTGGGAAGTTGTTGTGTGTTTGCGGCAAGACTCACCGCTGTGATTGCAAGAAATGTTGTGTAAATTTTTTTCATAAGCTATTGTTTTTTCATTTACAAGCGACAAAGATACACAAATTGTGATTAATTGATGCTTTTTTGTGTAAAAAATCAATTAATCAGTGGTATTTATGGCTCTAAAATTGGCATTTATGGCTTGTGTTTATTCATGATAGGCTTAAAAACAAAAAAATTATCCGTCATCGCGACGAATAATCTTCTTACCTTAAATCTAATACCATGAAAAACTGATACAAAGGTAAAGCGCAAATTTGAATTGTGCAAGAATCATAGTTTGAAATTTGCATAATTTAACCAAATATTGCGCTTTGCCTATTTAATATCTGTTATTTGGATTTATCGGAACCTATAGCTTTGAATGATACGGGAAGATGGTAAGTTGTTGCAATATTCTCTCCTTTTTCATTTTTGCCCGGTTCAAAATCAGGTAGATTTCTTATGACTCTAAGGGCTTCGGAGTCAAATGATTCTCCTTGCGAGCGTATAATCTTGGCTGCGCCAACTTTTCCTGTGCTGGATATTTCAAATTGTACTATAACACGATAGGTTTTACCATCGGCTGGTGCATCTTCGGGATATTTCACATTTTCATACACATAGTTGAGCAGTGCTTTGTCGCCACCGGGAAACATTGCTCTTTGTGCTGCTACTTCGGTTTTTTGAGCATTTGGGTCCTTAAGATCTATTGTTATGTTGGACGCTTCTTTATTAACTGTTATTGAATTTATGTATTCAGGTGTTATATTGGTGATATTGCTGATTTTGTATTTTGAGCCTTTATACTCAATGTTTCCATCGGCATCCGGTTGCACTTCTTTGCCATTGATAGTGACAATGTATTGTGGTTGAGAGTTTTTTTCGGTTCTTACATTGGAGTTTTTTTGATTTGTCATCCTGTTTGTTTTCTCATCCGTCTGTTTTTTTGAAGCTATCTTTATGACCGAGATTTCTTCTAATTGACCATTGAGAGCATCAGTGGATTTTGTAACTTTGTCATCCGATACCGTTACAGGAATTTTGGCATTTGATACTGAGCTGAGCGCATTGGCTACAGCGGGAATGTTGAACACTGCCACGGCGGCTACTGCTGCGGGCATCAGAGCGAGAGCCAGCCACCGGCTGCTCTTGCGTGATTTTGATTTTAGCATCATGGTGATACGTTTTTTAAGATTACTATGATTCAAGCTGTTGGCAAGGGCCGGGAAACTTTTGCCAACAGCCTTTTTTATTAACAATAATTGATACTGACGAGCGTTTGCTCCGGATTGCAGTACGGCGGCATCGGCTTGGTACTCATGAACGGTTCGCAACTCATCGCGCATGAGCCATGCCACAGGGTTGAACCATTGTAGAATGATTACAATTTGAGATGTCAACATATCTATCCAATGGTGTTGGCTTAGGTGTTCCATCTCATGTGTAAGTATCATTGATCCGCACTCATTGTAATCGTTTTGACTGATAACAATATAATGCATCCAACTGAATGGCGCTATGGAGGGTTGTTTTGTGAGGACAAGTGTGTTGTTTTTGCTGAGTTTGGTATGTGTTCCGTTGGCCACAATATGAGCCAAACGGATATAACTTGCTATTGTGGCAATACTCATCACAAATACACCTATAATATATAGTGCAACTATGATTATTGGTATTAATGATACCGTGGAAAGCATATTGTCGTCAACAAGAACAATTATTGGCATATCACTCGTCTCAGTTGTTCCTTTGCTATGGTTGCTGAATAAGAACTGTGACACCGCATGGTGCATAGCCGGTAGCGTTGGTAACAGAAATGCCATGGCATAAATAAACAGTAGTGTTGCACGGTTGTAGGCATGCTGATTGCGGCGCGACATAACCCATTTATAAACCAAATATAGGGATGTCAACCCCAAGGCGCTCTGCAGCATATATGAAAGTAGCTCACCCATTCTTTTTGTCTATAAGGTCAATTAATTCACGTAGTTCGTCTACTGAAATATTCTCATTTTCCACCAGGGTGGATACGGCATTGAGATAACTGTTGTTGAAATATCCTTTGATTACATTGCTGAGTGTACGTTTGGCAAAATCCTCTTTGCTTGCCACAGCAAAGTACTTGTATCCTGAGCCGGCAGGTTCATGGCCAACAAATCCTTTTTCCTCAAGGGTGCGCACAACAGTAGACACGGTATTGACATGAGGCTTGGGGTCGGGGTAGAGTTGTACAAGTTCTCGCACAAGCATTGGCCCGTTGTCCCAAAGCATTTGCATGACCTCTTCTTCGCGTAGTGTGAGTGTTTGTTTTATTCGTTCTTTCTTTGCCATTGTTTCAACTATATTTTTAGTTCATATGGCAAAGTTGCAACTAATTTTTTAGTTATGCAAGACTTCTTATAAAAAAATCTCAGCTCCTGAATCTTTTTCAAGAGCTGAGATGATGAAAATATGAGTAACTCGGTTTTATTCCAATACTTGCAAC
>CAMWXV010000159.1 GCA_947178305.1 uncultured Porphyromonadaceae bacterium
AGAGAAATAATGTTAATATGACAAATGTTCTCTTCGGGAAGCATCAATTCGGAGCAGAATAAACAGCAGGAAAGTGAAACTCCATAGTGACGAGCCTCCATAACTGAAAAAAGGCAGTGGGATGCCAATGACCGGGCATAGACCTATAACCATACCCACATTGATGGCTAAGTGGAAAATGAAGTAGGATGCGACACAATAACCGTAGACTCGTCCAAAAACGGTGGGCTGACGTTCGGCTATGTGCATAATTCTAAGTATGAGCGCTAAAAATAATATAAGCACAGCTGATGACCCAATGAAACCTTGTTCCTCGCCAATGGTGCAAAAAATAAAGTCGGTGTGCTGTTCGGGCACATATTTTAGTTTGGTTTGGGTACCATTGAGAAAACCTTTGCCTGCAAACCCGCCGGAGCCGATAGCAATTCGTGATTGATTGACATTGTATCCTTTTCCAAGCGGGTCGTCCACAATACCAAGAGTCACTTTTATTCGTTGTTGCTGGTGAGGCTGCAATATGGAGTCAAAAGCATAGTTGACCGAGAACAGGAATATGACAGATGCCACAACTGCGCCGATGGTAATCCATAGCTTTCGTGCCTGGGTGCGCATAGTGAGAAAAGCGCAATACAAGCATGCTACCGACAAGGCTGATATGAAATACACGAGTCCTGGCACTGTAATGCCGCATGCGTCAAGTACTGCTATGATTATAAACGTGCATATGAACCATATGGCGGTGTTTCTTGCTGCAGTGATATTTTTGCAGTATATGGCGAGCAGACCAACCATGATGCACATTATCATGCCAAACACAGCGGCTTCACCTGCCGGTATTCCAAGATACATTGTAGCTGTGTATTTTACTGCAACAACGAAAAACAGTACAGCGCATCCTGCGGCCATGAGCACGAGTCCGCTCATTCCTTCGCGATAAAGCACAAAAAAGAGGGCTAAATATGCCAATGCCGATCCGGTTTCTTTTTGAGCTATGATGAACAGTATGGGTAGAATTATGATGAGTAGTGAGCGGAAATAGTTGTTTTTTGATGCGTTGAGTTTGAAATTGTATCCACTGAACAGTTTGGCCAAAGCCAATGCAGTGGCGAATTTTCCAAACTCGGCCGGTTGGAATCGTAACGGCCCGAAAACAAGCCAGGATCGGGATCCTTTGATATCAGGAGCCACAAAAATGGTGATTAACAGGATGAACATCACTGCAATATATATAGGATACGCATATGTTTCATAGATACGCGCATCAAACAGCAGCAACACAAGAGCCAGTACGAGAGCCATGCCTATCCAGCGTATCTGTTTGCCGGAATACTCTGCCGAGTTGAGTATGGATGCATTGTCAAAGTCGTAGCTTGCGGCATATATGCTGAATATGCCGGCAATTACAAGTACCAGATACAAGATGATTGTGAACCAATCAACATTCAGGAACAGTGATGAATTAGTGTTTCTTGACTCCACTGTAGATTATTGTATTTGAGGTCAACATTCGTGATTCAATATGTTTGCGGTCGTCTGCGATTTTCCCTTTGAGATATTTTTCAATCACCAGACTGCCTATGGGGACTCCGAATGTGGCGCCGAAACCTGCGTTTTCTACATATACGCATACGGCTATCTTCGGGTCATGATAGGGAGCAAAGCCAAGAAACACCGAGTGGTCGCGTCCATGCGGGTTTTGGGCTGTGCCGGTTTTGCCGCAAACTTCTATGTCGGGAAGATTGGCTTGTCGGCAGGTACCTCCTGTCACAGCCATGCGCATACCTTCGGCCACGGAATTGAAATGCTCTGTGCGGATGTTGGGGTGATGCCTTTCGGTGTATTTTGTGTCAATAACCGTATCTTCAATCTCCTTGACCACATGTGGTGTAATGAACCAACCTCTGTTGGCTATTGTGGCACCAAGATTCGCTATCTGTAGTGGCGTGGCCAAAATTTCGCCTTGGCCAATAGATACGGAAATGATGGTATTGGCACTCCAATGTCCTTCTCCGTACACCTTGTTATAGAATTTTGCATTAGGTATGAATCCACGACTTTCCCCCGGCATGTCAATGCCAAGTCGGTAACCATAGCCGAGTTCCACAAGGTGAGTTTTCCACACTTCAAAAGCTTCTGCCGCAGAACCGTACTTTGAGCGTCGGTCAATCATATTTTTAAGACCCCAGCAGAAAAATGCATTGCATGAGGTTTGTAGCGCCGGTTTGAGTGTAATGGGTGATGCATGTCCATGACAACCCACTTTCAGTCGGCCGCTTATATATCCATTATAGCAAGGGAATGGAGTGCCAAGGCTGATGATACATTCTTCAAGAAGAATCAAACCTTGTCCGGGTTTGAATGTGGACCCCGGTGGGTATACGCCCATAATGGAGCGGTCATAAAGCGGTTTTAGCGGGTTTCGGTTGAGTGCCGCATAATTATTGCCTCGCTCACGCCCAACAAGCAAGGATGGGTCGTAAGTCGGGCTGCTTACAAGGGCAAGTACCTCACCTGTGGCCGGTTCAATCGCCACCACAGCTCCGATTTTGTTTACCATAAGACTTTCAGCGTATTGCTGAAGCTCTATGTCTATGCTTAGTTTGAGGTTTTTTCCGGATACGGCGGCCTTGTCACGTGCTCCGTCCTCATAGCGCCCTTGAATCTGTCCAAGAGCGTCGCGAATTAGGATTTCCTCACCTTTTTCGCCTCGCAAGAATTTCTCATAGCTTTTTTCCACACCCAGGTCTCCGGTGTAGTCTCCGCGCATATAATATGGGTCATTCTTGATGTCATTTTGTGATACCTCACGAATGTCGCCAAGCACGTTTGCTGCACAATGATAGTTGTATTCGCGGAGAATACGTTTTTGGATGAAGAATCCAGGATAGCGGTACATTTTTTCTTGCAAACGACCGTAATCTTCTGCTGACAGGTGAGTCATCAAAGTTTGCGGAGAATATGATGAGTATCCCGGGTTGATTCTTTTATCACGCATATCGGAAAAACGCTTTTTTAATTTTTCCGGACTGATACCGAGAGTACGACACAGATCAAGTGTGTCAAACGACTGCACATCACGTGGAATCATCATTATGTCGTAGGCGGGGCGGTTGAATACAACCACATTGCCATTACGATCGTATATGATGCCTCGTGATGGATAGATGGCTTTTTTTAGAAAGGCATTGGAGTCTGCTTCGTCCTTGTATTTATTGTCAAGAACCTGAAGGTTGAACAGACGCACCAAGTATATCAGCACTATCATTACGATAAAGCCGCCAATCACATATTTGCGTTTCTCTAATTTATAATCTTTTCTCACCGGGATTCACTGTGATACAGTCAATACAAATCAAAAGCATTGTGGTAAGCAGAGTGCTGCATACAATGCGGACAGCGAACAGTATGATGCTGAACATTGAAAATGCTTCAATAGTAAATATCAATGTACAGTATATCAGCGACATGGTTATTGCGTATTTCAGATATGCTGCTGTGCCAAGAGAGTGCATTGAAGGCATTAGGTCTCCTAATTCATCCTCTCTGAGAACATAAAGTCGGAGCACAGGTTTGCGAAGTGCGGCAGCAATGGTGCATGCCAATGCGTTCATGCCTTGTGTGTCTGAAAATATATCAATAATCAATCCAAGCAGGAAGCTGAATGTGAGCACATAGTTGAGATGTAATGTCAGGGGCAAGCGGAGTATGACATAAATGAATGCCATTGGCACGGCCACACCCCATAGGCACACATGATTGAGTACAATCACCTGGGCTAATATCAAAATCAGCGATATGAACAGGAGTTGGAGTGTGATTTTTGTCATTGCTTTGAGTGGTTAGAATTTACGTTGTGGCTCATCTTCGCTTTCCACCTCTATTAATTCAGGTTTCATCATGTCGCGTACCACCCTTACTGTGCTTAGG
>CAMWXV010000160.1 GCA_947178305.1 uncultured Porphyromonadaceae bacterium
TCGGAGTTGTCGGCACCGGCGAGCGTAGGTCTGAACGGATCTGTCGGCAGAGACACGGCTGAGTCAGGAACCGCGGCCGCTGAGAGAGCCGGCCAATCCGAAGGGAACGGCATGAACGAGCCTCCGTCTTTTAGTGACGCAGACACGAGCCTTCCGAGACGGTCGTATAAGTACGCATGCCTCTTCACATGAAACCCCTTGCCCTCCCTGTATGTCATGGTCTTTCCGGATATACGTCCGGCGAAAGAACGCTCCACCGTGCCGGAGGCGTAGTGATACTTCATAGACACCAGCGGATTGTTTATGTCGGTCATCACCCCGCGAGCGTCATAACCGTAAGTCGTGGCCACTCCTCCTTCGGAGAGCCTTGACGCGAGCCTTCCGGCGGAGTCGTATCCGTTCTGCTCCATCAGTTTCAGGCCACTGGAAGAAGCCTGCGCCTTAATGGCGGCGACCCTCCCGAACCTGTCGTATGAAGAGTATTCGGTCAATGACAGCCCTCCGAAATCGCCGCTCACGTAAGTGTGCCGCTGCAGCGGTAGCCCTCCGAGAGTCAAAGAGTTTGACACCAAAGACTTGTAACCGTTGTCCCATTTCTCCTCAGTCAGCATCACCTGCCCGAGCTCGTTGTAGTATTTTGAGAGGAACACAGCTGACTCCACCATTCCGTACCTTAACACCGACGACCTCACCATAGTGGGCAGTCCCGTAGGCGCTTTGATTCCGTATGGCTTTTCCATCTCCGGCAGATATTGGTCATAGTAGTACGCGTCAGTCACCTCCGCCCCCTCGGGGAGGTTGAGAGCGACCCAGTCATAATCGGGCGCGGCGTCCCCCTGCGTCCACTTCCTCGTTGGGGTGGGGGTCTCATGCTCCATGTTCCATTGGTCATCGGAAAGGAAATCGGGACACAGCCCCGAAACGGCCGGCCTGTACAGGCCGTCGTACAGGTGGAACCACATCCTCCCAGATGAAGCCGACAACCCGTCGCGTGTGAACGCCACCCTCCCCATGGTGTCGTAGGCCGTCAGCACAGGAGCACACCCGGGAGCCTTAGCCGATACCAGCCTTAGTTTGCTGTCGTACCGGTACACGAAGCAGTATTCGTCAATCAGCAAGTTCCCCGGTCGCCACACTGCATCGTCGTTCAGCAATGCCGAGCCCATGGGCTGCACTATCAGCAGAGGGTTGCCCCAAGAATCGCACACGGTGTATGTGTCGGCCGTCAAGTCTCCGGAACCTGCACGGCGCAGCACCTCGCGGCCGAGTGCGTCAATGAAAATTGTCACAGTCACGCCGTCGGCATCCTGTTGCCTTGTTCCGTGTAGTTCCCCAGCGGCGTAGAATCCGTTGCATCGCAACTCTGAGCCGTTCCATGTCAGGCGGCGTACTTTCAAACTTTCTATGGAGGGATTTGAGCACACCTCCGAAGCTGAAGATGGGTGTCCCGCGAAGTCGGTACCGGCGAGCGTCACCTGCCACGGCGACTTTTCGGCGGAGCCTCTGTACTTATACTCCGTATACGCTCTTCCGTCGCCCAGCAGATCGTTTGCAGCCGTGGTCAAAGGGTTGTCGTTGCGCAACGCACCGTAGATGTCATTCACCGGAAGCGGAGTCCATTGCCTGATAACACGCCCCAACGCGTCCAGCCGTGTAGCTGTCATCACATCACTCCCGCAGCCGTACCCCTCCGAAACGGAACCAATCGCAGCGCCGAAACCGTCAAACAGCTCGCTTGTTACAGCCGCGCTGTCGGCGGCGTAAGATGTGTGGACAATGCGGTTGGCCGAACCGCCACCGTTGTACAGTTCGTATGCATACTCGTCAAGCATTCTTTTCTTAAGTCCGATCTTGTGTGCCGACAGCCTCGCGCCAGAGTATTCAAAAGTCTCGGTTCCTCCCCAAGGCGATGTCACCGAAGTGCATCCCACCAGCGGTATGTGTGAGAAATAAGAAGCAAGAGTCCTTTCGGCGGAGCTGTACGCCAGGCTTATGACCAAGTCACCCATGTAGTTGCAAATCATCTTCGGGGCTCCTGTCTTGATAACGGTTTTCGGCTGTCCCAAAGATGTGTACGAAGTGAACCTCTGTTCGGCCATCGGCGCGCTCCCTTTCAGTCCGAGCGAAACGCGCAATGGCAGAGTCAGATCGTGGTGCGAGCCGTACTCATACCGTTTCAACAGCGAGTCGCGTCCATCCACAATCCACATCTCAGCCAGAGGCAGCGTTTTGAGCAACGATTTGCTGTAATCGTAAGACTGACCAGAGTAGGCCACATGATGCTCCGTCTTGTGCCCCGCGGAATATGTCACCGTGCCGATTGGCAGTTCGTATACGGCAGTCTCCACGATCGTGTCCCCGAACACCCTGCTCCGGTTGGCAATCGGAATCTGCTCCAACCCCTCGGTTTCGCCTGTGTCCGGAAACGGGATTATCGGAATGTTTGATTGTAGTGAAACATGCTCCGGAACCCGGGTCTGAGGTCTTGCCCACCACACGTTGTCTCCTTTCAGTTCTCTCTGTCTTCTTGTGTACGCATAAGCCGTGCTGGCTTCTGACACTGTGGCGTTTACTCCGGAGCCATAAAACCGTTTCTCGGCCACCGAGTCAAGCCTCCATCTACCGCAAACAATGGCCGTGGATACATAGCTGAAATCCCTGAGCGAGTTGTATGTGGATTCTAAGACCATGTAGTAGTTCTTGAAATCTTTTACCAGCGTTTCATGGTGCAGTCCGGTATAATATGCAGCCGAGTCTGTGAGAGAGTAGAAATACTCTTTTTCGGTCCAAGGTCGGTACCTGTTGTTATCCCACACCATGTCGCGTTTGATTTTCAGTCTCGGTGTGGCAAAGGTACATTCGGCATAATAATAGTTAGCGAACCCGGTTGTGAACAGCTTGGCCAAGAATTGCCCCCCATTGTCCGGCAGGTGCATGTCACCTTTTATGTAATACTGATTGTCGGTGTAAGCCTCGCCGGTGCCACCCACACGGCGTAGCTCGCATCGTGAGGTGTCGTATTCGTATTCCGTGCGAATCGGATGATCAAGCCCGGTACCGCTTATCTCCTCCACGGCCTTGCCGTAGTATACCCTTGCCTCCGACAGTGGATGTCCCGGCAGTCGTGACGCGCTGAGCATTGAAGCCGATACCGAATGTCCCTCCTTTACAAAAGGGGCTCTGGTGTCTACCCACGACAGACCACTGAGCGACACAAATGGGGTTATGCCAACCTTGGTGAGATCAATTGTGCACATGGGGTCTGAATATGCATATTCGCGAGTCTGTGTGCGGCCGCTCACGCGGTCGGTCATATGTATTCTTTTGACTCTCACCCCTATAATGACGCTGTCTCCCGACATAGAATTCGGTTCGTATTCATACGTTGTGTGCAGTCCCATGGCTGTGGTGTGAGAGGCCATGGCTCCGTGTACAGCCCTGACAGGGCTGGGTTTTCTCTGTTGATTGAACATTCCGGTTGAATGGTCTATCACTGACTGGTTAGCAAAAGAGGCGACCCCGTTTGCGTATCCGAAAAAGTCACCGGGCGACCTTTCAGATTTGTTATTGTACGTGAACTCGTGGTGGTCAAGCAGTACATCCTCACTTGTCACGTTCACGGATTTGAGCACCCTGCGTCCGTCTGTAAGGCTGCCGGCGGTCAGAGTCACGTTTCGCACCTCGGTACCGTCCTGATTGTATATCTTTATTCCGGATATGTATTTAGGCTCCTCTTCCATCTTGATTCTCGGATAGTGGGAGAACTCCACTGTGGCCGTGCGTGAACTGATTTTTTTGAGCATCCTGCTGTCCCAGATCTGTATTTTGGGTGAATTTGATGTGAAGAGGGGACTTGACGAAGTGAGGTTGTATTCAGGATTGTCAAACACCACACCGTAACTTTGTGAGC
>CAMWXV010000161.1 GCA_947178305.1 uncultured Porphyromonadaceae bacterium
GTTCATATTGAGTGGATATTGTTAACTACAAATGTACGAAGAATTTTCGGTGAAAAGAATAGCGGATGTCGGCATTTATGCCGATGACATGGGCAATTCTTTGATTCAAATGTACGAACAATATTTGATAGTTGGTATTGCTTTAATACAATAAATGTAAAACTATATTAGCTCTACTTTTATAAACTGTTTGCTTTGAGGTGTAACCGGAAAATGGCGTGAAGCTCTAATTCCACCAACCCAAAGAATGGTGTCTCCGAGCACAAGTAGTGGCACTCTTGATTTCTGATCCAGCGAAAGTTTAGCATCGGTGAATATGTCACTTAGTTTGCGTGTCCCTTTCATGCCGAATGGGGCGAGTGTGTCCCCGTCTTGCCAGTATCTGCATTCCAGTTTTTGTGGTTCATTAAGTATGGAGGCATCAAAATATGCAATGCGAGAGTCCTTTTGCGGATTAAACTCTTCAATGCTGTGTTTTGTGATATGAAATGGAAATTCTTTTTTCTCCAATGGCGCGTTGTCAACTTGTCGCAGTATGCCATGGTCATTGATTAGAATAGCAGACGATGTTTTGAATATGGCACCACTTGTGTTACACGAATTGATTACGTTCTCAGCTTGCTGTTTGGTGAAACCAAGTGGTTTCAGCCATTCATATAGCAAAAGAGACGCAAATGGATGGTTCGTAATACATTTTAAAATCAAGCCTCCTTCGGAGTCCATATGTTGTGTTATGGTTTCTGTTATCATATGATGATAAAGTGAGGCCTGTTCGTCCACATGATGTATGGTTTGGGTTATCCCGTTAATGCCGTTAGGGGTTGTCTGTGCAATAGCTGGTAGAATAATGTGTCTGACTTTGTTGCGTTGAAAGTCAGTAGTAAGATTCGTTGAATCAATTACATATTTCAAGCCTTTTGCAAAGATATAGTTCTCTATATCTTCGCGTCGTGTCATTAACAACGGCCTGATTATACCTGAGTCGGTGCGCAATTTCATACCGCGAAGACCGTCAATGCCGGAACCCCTCATGAGATTGAGTATAGCTGTTTCCACATTGTCGGTATAATTATGGGCAACAGCTATGGCTTGCGCACCCATTGAATCTTTAAGCTCATGGAACCATTTGTATCGCAGTTCTCTGCATGCCATTTCCACACTTGCATTGTGGGTTTGACGGTATGATTCTACGTCTACATTCTTAAGAAAGAAACGAATGCCAAGTTTCTGAGCCACAGATTCAGCATGATATTGGTCGCGCATGCTTTCGTCTCCGCGTAAATGAAAATTACAATGCGCTGCAACACAATTATATCCCAAAGTTGTAAGAGCAGTGAGCAAGGCTACAGAGTCGGCGCCACCGCTAAGAGCACAAATTACCGGTTCGGTTTTATTGGCAAGTAGTTGGTGGGTATCAATGCTATGTTGTACAGAAAGCTCTAAAGCAGGAATCATGCGTTTGGTTTGCGGAATGTAACCATTCGGTTGTAAACATAGTTGGCCAATGTGTATGCTGTCATACCTATGATAGTGGCAACACCGTAGCCGCTTAAGGTGAAATTGCGTATTTCCCATTCCATGTCACCCAGGGCAGTGTAGTTTGTGATGAGGAATGTGACTAAGAACTGAAGTCCATAGCATATCAGGAAGCCTCCGCAAAATTTCAATGCCTCACGCACCACCTTGTTATGAGAGTTGAACACCCATAGCTTGTTCCAAATAAATGAGTTTATGAATCCGGCTACATATCCGGCGGCATTTGACACCCATGGATTGATGCCAAGCAAGCTCTTGCATATAAGAATCACAAATAATGTGACCATTGTATTGATGACCCCTACAAGAGCGTAACGTAAGAACTGGAGTGCTGTATTGCGGTGCGTGGCTATCAATTCCTGAATTTGCATGGCAGTTATGATTGAATTTTTTTGGTTTATTGTTTTGAATAATACCTGCACACTTGTGTTAGCCCACAGTTAAGACAGTCTGGTTTGCGTGCTTTACACACATATCGTCCGTGCAATATAAGCCAATGATGAGCTTTGGGTATGAGGTCGGCGGGAATGTGTTTCATGAGGGCTTGTTCTGTTTGCAACGGTGTTTTGCTGTTTGTTGTAAGTCCTATACGTTCGCTGACACGAAACACATGAGTGTCTACAGCCATTGCTGCTTTATTGAAAACTACCGCCAGCATCACATTGGCGGTTTTGCGTCCCACCCCAGGTATCTTCATCAAATCGTCAATATTATCGGGCACTTCTCCATTGAAATTCTCGCAAAGCACTCTTGCCATTCCGGCCAGTGATTTGGCTTTGTTGTTGGGATATGACACAGATTTTATAAATGGAAATATATCATCGGCAGTGGCGGTGGCCATATCGTAAGGTGTGGGGAATGCCTCAAAGAGGGCAGGGGTGACCATATTGATGCGTTTGTCGGTGCATTGTGCCGACAATATCACGGCCACAAGCAACTGATACGGTGTGTCGTAATGCAACTCGGTTTCAGCTATTGGCATTGCCTGCTGAAACCAGTTGATTACTGCGTCATATCTTTGCTTGTCTGTCATTTTGTGCAGACTGACTGTTAATGTGCGCTTTGGAATTCTTCAAGGAAGCGTTGGTCGTTCTCTGAGAACATTCGCAAATCTTTAACCTGATACTTAAGGTTGGTGATACGTTCCACGCCCATGCCTAATGCAAATCCGCTATATGTTTTTGAATCAATGCCGCATGCATCAAGCACATTGGGGTCAACCATACCGCATCCGAGAATCTCAACCCATCCGGTGTGTTTGCAGAATGAGCAACCTTTTCCTCCGCAGAGATTGCAGGATATGTCCATCTCGGCTGATGGTTCGGTGAAGGGGAAGTAGCTTGGACGTAGACGGATTTTGGTCTCGGGACCAAACATTTGACGAGCAAAGTAGAGGAGTGTTTGTTTTAGGTCGGCAAACGACACGTTTTTATCCACATACAATGCCTCAACTTGATGGAAGAAGCAGTGTGCACGGGCAGAGATAGCTTCGTTGCGATACACTCGTCCGGGGCATATGATACGAATTGGAGGTTGTGTATGTTCCATGATTCGTGTTTGCACCGAAGATGTGTGTGTGCGCAACAGCACATCGGGGCTACGCTGTATAAAGAATGTGTCCTGCATATCGCGTGCCGGATGATCTTCTGCGAAGTTGAGAGACGAGAATACATGCCAATCATCCTCAATTTCGGGACCTTCTGCTATAGTGAATCCCAGTCGTGAGAAGATTGATGCAATTTCTTCGCGCACCACTGACAGAGGGTGGCGACTGCCTAAAGGCATCGGGGCGGCAGTGCGAGTAAGGTCAAGAGTGGGGTCAACGCTGTCAGTTGTTTCCACTTCGTCTTTGAGTTGATTTATGCGCTCTGTTGCAAAGTTTTTAAGCTCGTTCAGGGCTTGTCCCATGGCACGTTTTTGGTCGGCAGGTACTGTACGGAAATCATTGAACAGAGCTGTTACTTCTCCTTTTTTACTAAGATATTTTATTCGCAATGCTTCCACTTCAGCTGCGTTTGCTGCTGTAAGAGCTGCTATTTCTGCTTTCAGTTTATTGATTTTCTCTGTCATAGAGCCGGAATATTTTTGCTGTAATTATATTGCAAATGTACTAACATTTTGCTTTTCACACAAAAAATAGTGTAAAAGAACCCCCCTTTTCGGAATTGCGTTCTCTCTGTTTATTGGCCTAATCTATTCCTTATATGGATATACTACATTTTGAGCAGATGGTAAATGGCATAAAATAGATTATGTTTTAGTGTCTTCGCCTAACAACTATTCAAACTGCAGAAAGACTTTTTTTATAATTGTTTTATCTGGTGATATG
>CAMWXV010000162.1 GCA_947178305.1 uncultured Porphyromonadaceae bacterium
TGACGCTTTGGGGGCGAAGGTAACAGATCCGGTGAAACATCATGAAGCGGCTTTTGGACAGTTTGGTGAAGAATACGTGTCAAATACCAGGCGCCATTATTATGCGTCAATAACTTTTATTGATGAGCAGGTTGGGCGCATAGTTCAGGCTCTTAAGCAAAAAGGGTTGTATGACAACACTTTGATTTTGTTTACGTCTGATCATGGAGATATGCAAGGCGATCACAATATGTGGCGTAAAACATATGCTTATCAAGGTTCGGCATTGATACCCATGATTGTGAAAACACCGGAAGGTTTTGGCGGATCGCTTCAAGCGGGTAGCGTTGTGGAGCAGCCTGTGGAATTGCGAGACGTATTGCCTACGTTCCTTGATGCGTGCGGTGATTCTGTTCCTGCTGATATGGACGGACGCTCCATGCTCAGTTTGATAAAGAATCCAAAAGCTTCATGGCGTGAATGGATAGACATGGAGCATGCTACCAGCTATGCTGATTTCAACTACTGGACAGCTCTTACTGATGGCCATATTAAATACATATGGTTTGTCCGCACTGGTGATGAGCAGTTGTTTGACCTTGATGCCGATCCTGAAGAGTCGGTTAATTTGGCCGGAAAACAGAAGTATGGCAAGTTGCTTAAGTCTATGCGCGAGAAGATGGCGAAGCATCTTGAGGAAAGAGGTGAGCAATGGGTTAAGAACGGAGTGTTGCAGACACATGCTGAAACAGTGTTGTATGGGCCTAATTATCCCAAATGATATGATTGTATTGTAACTCAATTTTGTTGTGAGACAAGCTTTGTTAAAATGATTTAAAATAGTTGGGTTGAGAACCTTTTTTGTCAAAGGTTTGTTTGAATAGTAAAATAACTTAACCCAACTATTTAGATTATGAAAAAAGCATTGTTAATGATTGCTATCGTATTGGGATGTACGGCAGCTTTCGCACAGAAAATTGACAGAAACGAGGCCAAGCAACTCAAGGCTTTCTTGTCGCAGAATGCAGAGAAAGGAGGCACCAACGCTCAGGCGCTTAAGGTTCATGATTTGAACAATCTCTCTTCTATAGAGGGGGTGACGGTGACCAATGGTCATGTAACCGCGATAGAGTGGAAAGACAAGCATCTTGCAGGCAATCTTGACCTTTCGGGATTCAAGGCTCTTACCAAAGTGGATGTGTCACGCAATAATATTGCTACGATAGATTTTAGTGGCGACGCAGCGTTATCCACGGTTAATGCTTCACGAAATGTGCTTACTCAGGCTAATTTTGAAGGTTGTGAAAATCTTTATGAGGTGACTCTATATAAAAATCGCTTGACGGATCTTGAAATTGGTGATGTGCCATTGATCAAGACATTGAATGTGAGCAATAACCGTTTTGCGGAGTTGAACCTTGCAAATTCCAGCACATTGGAAACCCTTAATTGTCAAGGTAACAATTTGGAATCACTGCTTGTCACCGGATGTTCCAATCTAAAGAATCTTTATTGTGGTTATAATAAGCTGACACAGCTTAATTTGCTTGGAGTGGAGAGCCTTACCAATCTTAATATTGACGACAATGAGATCAATACAATGTATATTCAAGGTTTGACACAGTTACGGACTATGGTATGCTCTGATAACAAGATGGTTACATTGGGACTTAGCGGATGTACGAACCTTATAGACCTTGTTTGTTCATACAATGACCTTACGACTTTGAGTGTGGAAGCTTGTCCCAATCTCACTTATGTGGATTGTTCCTATAACGATCTCACCACTCTTAACCTTTCAAACCTCAACTTTCTGCAGCGCTTGATATGCAACAACAATCAGCTCAATACTGTGGATGTGTCGTTTGACAATGCATTGGTTTACATTAATTGCCGCTACAATCAGATTACAGATTTACGCACTATAGCTTGTCCCAACCTGAGAATGGTTGCATGTCAGTGGAACTACTAACAGCAATGCTTTTTCAGCTGATATCCTCCGGAGAGCGTGCCTTGTGGCTCGCTCTCCGGTAATTTTGCCTTTTGGATAAAATTCATTAAATTTGCAGCCATTATAGTTGAATATGAAGAATATCCGAAATTTTTGTATAATAGCGCATATTGACCATGGTAAAAGTACTTTGGCCGATCGCTTGCTTGAATACACCAACACCGTGGGAGGTAAAGACTTACAGGCTCAGGTGCTTGATGATATGGATTTGGAGCGTGAGCGTGGTATTACAATCAAGAGCCATGCTATTCAAATGAATTATGAGATTGACGGACAGAAATATGTGCTTAATCTCATAGACACTCCGGGTCACGTGGATTTCTCTTATGAAGTGTCACGCTCTATCGCTGCGTGTGAGGGAGCTTTGCTGATAGTTGATGCTTCACAAGGAATCCAGGCGCAAACCATATCCAATCTGTATATGGCTATAGATAACAATTTGGAGATAATACCGGTTATAAACAAGGTGGATCTTGATAGCGCAAAGCCTGACGAGGTTGAAGATCAGATTATTGATCTCTTGGGCTGTGATCGCTCGGAGATAATCAGAGCCAGCGGAAAAACCGGAATCGGAGTGCCTGAGATACTTGATGCTATTGTAGAGCGCATCCCGGCGCCGGAAGGTGATCCCGAAGCTCCGCTTCAAGCGTTGATATTTGATTCGGTATTCAATCCGTTTCGTGGTATAATTGCTTATTTCAAGATTGAAAACGGAACGATTCGTAAGAATGATTTCGTGAAATTCGTGGCTACCGGCAAGGAGTATCATGCAGATGAAATAGGCGTTTTGAAACTTGACATGTCGCCGTGTGATGTGTTGTCGGCCGGTAATGTGGGATATATTATTTCCGGTATCAAGACCTCACGAGAGGTGAAGGTAGGTGATACCATCACTCACGTGTCCAGTCCTTGCAAAGAAGCTATTGATGGTTTTGAAGAGGTTAAGCCAATGGTGTTTGCCGGAGTATATCCGATTGAGACGGAGGATTTTGAAAATCTTCGTGCATCGTTGGAAAAGCTGCAGTTGAATGATGCTTCTCTTACATTCCAGCCGGAATCGTCTGTTGCTCTCGGATTTGGATTCAGATGCGGATTCCTTGGCTTGCTTCATATGGAGATTATTCAGGAACGTCTGGGACGAGAATTTGATATGGATGTTATTACCACGGTGCCGAACGTGTCGTATCGTGTGTATGACAAGCGTGGCACCATGACCGAGGTTCATAATCCGTCGGGACTGCCTGATGCCACATTGATAGATCATATTGAAGAACCTTATATAAGAGCTTCCATAATCACTGCCGCTGATTATATCGGCTCTATTATGACTCTGTGTCTTGGCAAGCGTGGTGAACTATTGAAGCAGGAATACATATCCGGTAATCGTATTGAACTTACTTTTGATATGCCATTAGGTGAGATTGTGATAGATTTCTATGATAAGCTCAAAAGCATATCCAAAGGTTACGCTTCGTTTGATTATCATATTCATGATTTCCGTGAATCCAAGCTGGTGAAACTTGACATACTGCTCAACGGTGAGAGTGTGGATGCTTTGAGCACGCTTACGCATGCGGACAATGCTGTAAGCTTTGGTCGTCGTATGTGTGAAAAGCTAAAAGAGTTGATACCTCGCCAGCAATTTGATATAGCTATTCAAGCGGCCATAGGAGCAAAAATCATAGCGCGTGAAACAATCAAGGCTGTACGCAAGGATGTGACTGCCAAATGTTATGGCGGCGATATTTCACGTAAACGCAAACTGTTGGAGAAACAGAAAAAAGGAAAGAAACGAATGAAACAAATCGGTTCTGTGGAAGTGCCGCAAAAAGCATTCCTTGCAGTACTTAAGC
>CAMWXV010000163.1 GCA_947178305.1 uncultured Porphyromonadaceae bacterium
CTCCAGAAACAGGATTGAGCGACTATCTTGTTGGTGATGTCAACAGCATAGATGCCATCACAGTGTGTGATACCATTATTCCTGGTCTCTGTGTTATGCCGGTGGGTACAATACCTCCCAACCCGACAGAATTGCTTGAGTCTCTTAAATTCAAGCAGTTGGTGGAACAGGTTAAAGAGCAGTACGATTATGTATTTATTGACTGTCCTCCTGTGGAGATGATGGCAGATGCTCAAATTATTGAAACACTTGTAGATCGCACTATATTTGTGATTCGTGCCGGATTGTTTGAACGCTCCATGCTTCCTGAGCTGCAGCGATTGTATGATGAGAAAAAATATCGTAACATGTCATTAGTGCTCAATGCCACTGTGGCTGAAGGTTCGCGCCGTGGTGGTTATAAGTACGGTTACGGCTATGGCTATAGTTATGGCTACGGTTATGGTAACTATTCTCACTATACCTCTAAAAATTAATTAGAAATTAATGTAGTGTATTCCAATATTTATTAAATTTTTATCTAACATCTATAACGAATTGATTTATGAATCCCATTCTTAAATTCATTTCAGGCTATTTTTCTCGAAAAACATTTTCGTATTGGAGTATATTTTTCGTAGATTATCTGATAGTGTTGCTATCGGGTATGGTGTCATATGCATTGAAGTATGGCGCACTGAACACAATGTCTGTATTCTATCCTCTCTTGGGTACATTGAGTGTATACCCTATATTCTATGTTCTGAGTTTCAAACTTTTCCGCACCTATGCAGGAGTATTGCGTTACTCTTCATTTGTGGATTTGCGCAAACTTGGTGTTTCTGCTATGCTCTCAGCAGCATTGGTGTATGTGGCTGAAACAATATTTCATCCTCATGAATGGCTTGTACATCTTAGTTTGAGCAGAATTTTGTTATGGGCTCTGTTTTCTATTGTAGGAATGTGGACCATACGTATATGGGTGAAATCGTTATATGAAATATCGCTCCGTAGCAAACGCTCTATAAAGGCTTTTATCTATGGTGTGCGTCAGGGGGGAATCTCCTTGGCTAAAAGTATCAATATTCAACCTACATCTCCCTATATACTCAAGGGCTTTGTTTCAGATGGCGCCGACATTAAGGATCATTTTTTAATGGGTTTGAGAGTCTATCCAAACAATGAAGCACTTGTTGATGAGATGAAGGCACAGGGGGCAACAACTCTTATCGTGTCTCCGCTTAAGGTTGAAGCATTGCGAGACAATGAAGCTATGGTCAACCGACTTATTGAAGCGGGTATTAAGATAATGATGATTCCAAGTGCGCAAGAGTGGGATAAAAAGAGCGAACTTAATTATAAGCAGTTACGTGAAGTTAATGTTCAGGACTTGCTTCCGCGTGATAAAATTGAGATAGACATGGAGGCGGTCGGAGATCTACTTCGTGGCAAGAGAATATTGGTAACTGGTGCGGCAGGCAGTATCGGTTCTGAAATGGTTCGTCAGATTGCTACTTTTGATCCGTCTTGTCTTGTTCTTGTTGACCAGGCTGAAACTCCGCTTCACGACATACGCCTGATGATGTCGCGCAATTGGCCGGAATGTGATGCTCATACCATAGTGGCTGATATCTCCAATGCTACACGTATGGAAGAGATTTTCCGTATGTTTAAACCGGAATTTGTGTTTCATGCAGCAGCATACAAGCATGTGCCTATGATGGAGGACAACCCATCCGAGGCAATTGTTAATAATGTTAATGGTACATGTATAGTAGCGGATTTGGCGGTGAAGTACAACGCCAATAAATTTGTCATGGTATCTACTGACAAGGCTGTTAATCCCACAAATGTTATGGGTTGCTCCAAGCGTATATGCGAAATATACGTACAGGCTCTTGATAAGTTTATCAAGGATGGCAAGATTAACGGACGAACCAGATTTGTCACCACACGATTTGGTAACGTATTGGGATCAAACGGTTCGGTTATACCATTGTTTGAGCGTCAAATTAAAGCGGGAGGTCCTGTAACAGTAACCCATCCCGATATCATACGCTTTTTCATGCTCATTCCTGAGGCTTGTAAATTAGTGCTTGAGGCTGGTACTATGGGTCACGGTGGTGAAATATTCGTATTTGATATGGGTAAACCGGTGCGTATTGCCGACCTTGCTCGTCGTATGATTCAGATGAGTGGAGCCAAGGATGTGGAAATTAAATTTACTGGATTGCGTGATGGCGAGAAGCTATATGAAGAAGTGCTCAACGACAAGGAGATTACGTTACCGACTTTTCATAAAAAGATTAAAATAGCAAAGGTGCGTGAATATGATTTCATTGATGTTAAAGCACAAATCGCTAACCTTATAGAGATTTCTGCAACATCAGATGACATGACAATAGTTAAGCATATGAAAGATTTGGTTCCTGAATTCAAGAGCCAGCATTCAAAATATGAAATTCTTGACAAAACCTCAGAATGATTATTTTATATCAGTGGATTGAGAAGAAAACAAAAAAACACATTAATAAATAATTAGAAATTCAATAACCCTTTTTTCAATAGGTATCAGTAATACATATGAAGCATTTATTTTTAAGGGGCATTTTGCTGCTGGTAGTTGTTGTGTGCGCTCAGTCGGCAATGGCGCAGCGTTTGGCTGTGAAGACCAACGCCCTTGACTGGCTTATTCTCACCCCTAACGCTTCGGTGGAATATCGCCTTAATCAGAAACTTAGCGTTGAATTCGGGGTAGCTGTAAACCCTGTGAACAAACCCATTCATGGTATGAAGTGGGCAAACTTCCGTGTCCAGCCGCAGTTGCGATATTGGTTCAATCGCCCTATGGCACGACACTTTTTAGCGTTCTCACCTATGTTTATGGATTATTCCGCTCAGTGGAACAATCGTAAGTACACAGGTGATTTATTGTCATTCGGATTTACTTATGGTTATGACCTCGTGCTTAGTCATCATTGGAATATGGAGTTGAGCGTCGGAGCAGGTATCGGTAGAACGCGTTGTTTTCATTACAATGTTGAGGATAAGCGCCCTAATTCTGCCAATTATGTTAAGTGGATTCCGGTGCCACAGCTCGGTGTGACTTTTGCTTACATATTTGAATAATCTCACACAGTTATTGATATGACTACATTTTACAATAATCTCAAAGCAGTGTTTGCGGCTGTGCTTGTTTTCACTACTTGTTGGCAAGTGTCGGCTCGTGATATTAATGTTCGCGGTAAGGTCATTCATCAGGCCACTGAAGAACCGTTGTATGGTGTGAGTATTTTCAATGCCGACACCGATAAACTGGTTGGTACCACAAACGATGAAGGCCGTTATACAGTGAATGTGCCTTCCGATTGTAGGCTGTCGTTCAGTGTTATGGGCTGTCAGGAAAAAACCGTTATTGTCAACGGTCAGTTGAATATTGACGTTGCTCTTGAACCCAAGGCAAAAACTCTGGACGAGGTGGTGGTGAAAGCTAAAGCTATTACCAATGCTTTGGTTACGGAGCCTACCGACATTATGGTCAAAGGTAATTACCTTCATGTAAAAACTCACGTGAAAGTTCCTCACCAGTTGTTCTCGTCAAGCATGCGAATGATTGTGCAACCATCAATTTATGATGTTACATCCAAGACTCGCAAGTATATGCGTCCTGTGGTGTTTGACGGTCGCCGTTATGCCATCACTCAGGAACGTATGTATGACTGGAAACCTGAAACTGATCCATTGCTGCCTTATGTACAGATAAAGAAAACCGGTGGCCGTTCGGATGATGTTCTCACACTGCAGGACTCTGTATTTGTTGATAATCCCGGACATGATTTCCGTTGTGACATCATGTC
>CAMWXV010000164.1 GCA_947178305.1 uncultured Porphyromonadaceae bacterium
AATTGCAGCTACTAATTAACTGTAAACCAAACAAATGGGGGGGGTAGCTATTAAGGCGGCATGGAAAAGGTTATCATATTGGCGCAAGATTACAGGCATAGAAGTGTTGCCTAATTGTATTGGCCCTGGAGTGCAGTTCCCACATGGTAAGGTTGTAATAAATAAAAATGCTATACTCGGAGCAAACTGTAAAGTGCTGAGTGATGTGACAATTGGAATAAACGGTAAAAAAAATATTAGTGCAGCACCACATATAGGTTGCCGTGTTTACATTGGGTCTGGCGCAAGAATATTAGGGGATATAACAATAGCAGATGATGTCGTTATTGGTGCAAATTCAGTTGTTGTAAAATCAATTACAGAACCAGGAACCACATGGGCTGGGAATCCAGCAAGAAAAATAAAAGATACTGGTAGTCAAGAATACATTTGAATATGAAAAGTAAGTATATTGTATTGATTCCGGCTCGTGGCGGATCCAAGCGTTTGCCGGGCAAGAATATTATGGATTTGAATGGTCTTCCTCTTATAGCTCATTCAATAGTATATGCCAAGAAAGTGATGCCGGAGGTTCCGGTATATGTGTCTACTGATTCGGAGGAAATAGCAGCGGTTGCTCAAAGGTATGGTGCCGAAGTCATAGATCGTCCGGTAGAATTGGGTGGTGATTTTGTGACTACAGCGGCTGTAACAAAGCAGGTGACACAACAATTGTTTACATCAGGTCTTGATTTTGATTACATGATATTATTGCAGGCCACAAATCCATTGCGTCCGGATTCACTTCTTGAAGAGGCTACAGGCATAATTGAACGTGAACAGTGTAAGAGCCTTTTCACTGTGACTAAGTTGATTAAAAAACTTGGCAAAATCAAATCAAATAAATTCTTACCTGAAAATTATTATTTTGGTCAGCGTAGTCAGGATTTGGAACCATTGTTCTTTGAAAATGGTCTATTATATATAACACATCGTGATTTATTGCTTGACGAGGTTATATTTAACGAGCAGTCATATCCGTTGATTGTGGATGATATACGTGGTGAAGTTGATATTGATAGTATTGATGATTTCAGATTGGCCGAATTTTATATTAAGAATATATGATACGTTCCAAGTCCGATTATAAATATTATTTACTTGAAGACAGAAAAGCTTGCCATAAAAAGCTAAATCCATCTTTAAAGCAACGAATTGTAGAACGGTTGTTTCCTGATTCAAACTATGAGTTTACGAAAACTTTACGAAAACTGGAATACTTAATGAATTGTAAGTCAGGGATATTGTGGGGGGGGTAAAACGACTGTTGGTCGTTAAGCGATTGGCTCATTTGCGTCATCTTACAGGTATTGAGTTAAATCCTAATTGTGCCGGTCCAGGTTTACATATGTCGCATGGTAAGGTTGTGGTGTCGGCGATAGCACGTTTGGGCGCTGGGTGTAAAATTCTAAGTGATGTTACTATTGGCGGGCAAGGTCGGTATGACATGGATGGAGCACCTCAAATCGGTGACAGAGTGTTTATAGGCAGTGGCGCAAGGATTATAGGAAACATTTCTGTGGCTGATGATGTAGTGATTGGAGCTAACGCAGTTGTGGTTAAGTCCATCACAGAGCCAGGGACAACATGGGCAGGCAATCCGGCAAAGAAAGTAAGCGATAAAGGCAGTTATAACTATCTTAATAAAGAATAGATCAATCCATTGTTCTTGGATTTGAGAAGTTGTCTCTTATGGTAGGATATGTGGGTGATTTTTGAAAATGAAATACGCAGAGAGGTATAGCTAATGGTAAAGGATTTATTGCAATCGGCATGCAAGCTGGGTAGTTACTTACTGTTTAAGGAAAAGGTGCAGGTGATTTTTTATTATCCTATGCATTTCAATCGCAGCAAAAATGCTACGAATCCATATTTTGACCCGATTTTGGAGGCTTGTGAACGAGAAGGAATAACCTATCTGTTGCTTGAAGAACCTGGGGGAGAGAAGGGGGCAAAACGTAATAGTTTGGCTGTTAAAGCTGACATATTGTTTTGGATTATAACCGTAGTTAGAAAGATTATGCCAGGTGAATTTTCTTCCGGAAAAGAGTGTAAAGTGGCTCGTATTGTTAATGCTCTTACATTTGGTAAATTGAAAGTATCCAATTATGTTACCATATCAAATTCAATGGGCGATTTGTTCTGCGGCATCAATTCCAAGGGGCATGTTTACGACATGCAACACGGTATTATTTTCTCTGGGCATCCGGGATATTTCAAAGACGAAAGCACATTGAATGATTCATATACAAACTATAGACATCATATTTGGGTTTGGGGTGATATATATGCTGGATGTTTTGCAGAGGCTTTACCGAAAGACTGTAGTGATAAAGTAATAATGACCGGTTATCCTATGGCTACAGACGATGTTGTCAATATAAAAGCAGATGATAATCGTAATATTTTATTGTTTTCACTTCAATTGACAGCAGATTTAACCAGGGAACAGTTACAAGGAAGTGTGGAAATGTTGGATGAAGCTTTGGACGAGGCTATGAAAACAGATTATGAAGTCTATTTAAAACACCATCCGCGGTTCAATGATGTTATTGACATTGATTATCTATTTACTAAATATCATAGATTAAAATTAACCAAAAATTCGCTTGACGAATTGTGCCATCGGGTACGTTTGCAGATAACTTGGAGTTCCACTACGGCATTTGAGTACGCGAAATATGGGATTCCAACTTATTTCCTTTCTGATAAGCGTTTGGATTGGGGAGAAAAGATATTTTATAACCAATACTGCTATCCATTATACAAAGGGGAATCATTGTCTAATGTGTTAGAGAATATTGCAGATGATGAAAAATACTCAGAACATACCAATGTTGTTAGGCATTGGTATAATTCAGCATATTCACCATTTGATTTTAATAAGGTTATAAATCTATTGAAAAAGTAAACAAGTAAGTATGAAAAAGATAAAACTGTTTTTAGGTGGATATGTAAATTTTACAAATGCGCAAAACCTCAATTGTCGTGCGTTGGCTAAATATCTTAATAAAGATAAGTATGAGGTGGCTGCAATGTTGTTTCCCACAGAAAATATAGCTGTGAACCATGACCTTGACGGTGTAAAACTTTTCAAAATGCGTCGTCCTGTAAAGTTATGGCGCTATATAACATATTTCAGAGCATTATTATGGTGTGATGTTGCATATTTACCAAAAGGCGAAATATTTGAGTTTAATTATGCTATAGCAAGAATATTTAGAAAAAAGACATTTATAACTGTAGAAGGTGTAATAGATAAAGAATCATATCAAGGTATGATGTCTATTTGTAACAATGATAGCGGTATACGTCGATTGTATAATTCTTGTTCCAAAACATTTTCGATTACTAAATTTATGAGTTGTAAAAACAAACAATTGTTAAATATTAAAAGTGATGGAGTGTTGTATTTGGGAGTAGAAACATCACGTTTTATGTCTTCTGCTGCTAATAAAGTGGATGAAAATAAGAATATTAATGTTATTTTTATCGGAAATGATGTGAAGAGAAAACGTGTAGATGAATATTTAAGGTTGGCAAAGCAATTTCCGACTATCAAGTTTCATATTGTCGGTGGTGGTGGAAATATACTTAATAATGAGATTTTTAAGTTGGGAATATCAAATGTTGTGTACCATGGCATATTAA
>CAMWXV010000165.1 GCA_947178305.1 uncultured Porphyromonadaceae bacterium
ACCTGACACACTGAAATATGAAGTAAAAGAAGTGGTGCCTGACACCATCTACGATGTAAGACTCAAACTTGGGTTTCGTGTAGATCAAAAAGTAACCGTATACTTGCGCCAGATAGTTGAAGACATGGTAGCCGAAGGTCATTTCAATCTCACCAGCACCTACCCGTCACTCCGCAAGCGCAATGTGCCTGGAGATTTTCATTTTGTGGTTCTCCACAGAGTGTTCTCGCCCACAAGTTCATGCAGCCAAAACACAACAAGACTTATGAATCTACACAAACTACTGTCTCACATCGGCATATCCACAGAAAAAGCGTTTGGGCTTGACACCAGCATAGTTAGCTCCGAGACAGTGCCGTTGATTATCAACAACACTCCATCCATACGCATAACAGGCTCACTAAACAGTCAATCCTCCAATTTATAATCTTATTCATAATGCTCACGTAATTAACATTTGAATATTGCATAATAATGGTAAATTCTGCATTTTTGCACTTTCGTTTCACTCTTTAGAAAAACCGTATGCACCCTATAATATTTGTATCACTCGGTCCCGGCGACCCTGAATTGATAAGCATAAAAGGACTCAAAGCTTTGATGTCAGCCGATTGCATATTCTGTCCACAAACCTTTACCAAAGACAATCACACAACATCACGAGCCGCCGACATCATATTAAGCCTTGGAATAAACAGCTGTAACATACGCCGATTCACTCTGCCCATGAGCAAACAAAGAGACAAAGCCATAGGCGCATACAACAAAGTATACATTGAAGCAACTAAATTGCAATCTGAAAACAAAAAAATATGCATCGTGGCCGAAGGTGATGCAGGCTTTTATTCATCAATACATTACATATTTGATAAACTACAAGCCAACGGCATCCCGGTCACACAGATCGCAGGCATTCCGGCATTCATTGCAGCAGGAGCTTTGGGAGGATTACACGTAGCAAATCAAAACGAACGGTTGACAGTTATTCCGGGAGCAACAACAGCCGAGGAGATAGAAAAACTGATTAACGAAAACAGCAACATAGTGATTATGAAACTGTCGCAATGCACCGACCAGATACACCGCTGCATCCATCTGCATCCCGAATACAGTTATCACTACTTTGAAAACATAGGCACTTCAAATCAAAAATACCTGAACAATAGCCAAGAGATTGCATCAATCAGCTACCCCTATTTTTCATTGCTGATTATTCAACACAATCACAACTAAAACATTCACACCCGGTAGCAACAGAATTATTCATGCTACCGGGTGTGAATGTTTTATTTCTATTCCACAGTGATTTCGTCTATAAAGAACCAGCATTTATTTCCAACACCGTAATGCCAATGAGGACAAATCTTGGTACCTTCAATTTTCACCTGTATGTAACGTGCCAACACCGGAGATTCCGCAGCATGACATGCATTAAGAAACTTTACCCTGACATCATTGTCCTCCGGAATCACAACCGTGCCAAACGGCATGAAATCCGAACCATTAACACTCGTTGAATATTCCACAGACTTTGGCAACAGTATCCACTGCCCTAACTGATGCAAGAAATCAGCACCTATGGTAGTGAATCTTTTTTCAGAGCCAAGGTCTACGGTAAGGGTCACATCTTCGCCCTCCCATCCTATCCAGCTGTCCTTGAATGTAGCACCACCGTATATTCCATCGGTAAGCGAAGAAGTGCCAAGCTGACTGTATGGAGCTCGCAATGGAGACGATGCTGTGATAGTGGCTCCGGCAGCAAGATTCGGTCGCTCACGAGGCATATATCGCTCACGATACAGTACACAGTATTCCGAAGGTGAATTCGTTCGTTCATTCAGCGCTTTAACCTTATAGAGAGCACATAGCGAATCAAGACGATTCAGTTTCAACGTCAGGTCGGCAGCATCTTTTTGCGAACTTGTGCGAGCAATTTCAAGCTCGCTGTAAAGAATGGGCAATGTGGCTCGCTCCACACGGGCACGAAGCAACGAATCACCCTCAACAGCCCTCATGGCTTTACCAAACAAATCATGGTAATGAGCCATCATATCAGCACTGAGCATTCCATCCTTGTGCGTAACCGGAGAATCATAAATCCACAATCCCTTGCCGCTCTTGGCCAAAGCCTGCTTCATGTCACGATGATATTGCAATATATGAGGCGCGGCAGAACCATAATAACCATGATGAAACACATTCATGAGCGAATCCATATCGGCATCCGGATTCCACATAAGTTTGCTCACCAACCATGTGCGCAACTCTGCGAAATCACCGCCACGAGAACCAGCTATTTGCGAAAAATGCATAGTCACATTATTATCGCGAAACGTGCGTATGTTTGGCTGCAAAATATCAAAGTTCGGAAACGGAGTCAGATATCCATCAAAATTAATACCGTAGTCCCACACAAATATATTCTTGCTTATATCTGCCCATCCGTGAAGAGCTTTCATAAAATCCTGTCCTGTGACATTCTCCGTGAGAGGCACCTCGCGATAACAATCAATGTCACACAGCATTATATTTACATTTTCACGAGGTTTGATGTTTTTAGGAGGATGCATCGTATAGAGATAAGCCAACGTGGAAAACTGCTTGTCAGGCATACGCTCGGCCAACTTGTTTAGAAAATATATCAACGACCCGGTAGGACCACCCTCTATAGAATCTATACGCGCACAATCCGGACAAGTGCAATTCGTCCGGTTGCCATCATTCTGGCTCACTGAAATCATATTCCGGCCGGGATTGGCACGAAATATGGAATCAATGCGCTGCGACACCACCTCAAGCACCTCCGGGTTAGTAAGACACCATTGCGACGCCGCACCCGGATGGCGGGCGCCATTGAAATAAGCATAATACTCCGGATGTTCTTTACCGTACTTCTCAGCAGGAAGCAAACGATTGAAAGTATGCACCCACAATTGCGAGGCAAACTCATCACGAGGCTCCTCCAGACGCATCCACAAACGGTATTCAGGATCAGTGGCCAACGCATAGTTCTGCGACTGACGATAGCGGAAAGCAGGATTGTCCAACATCGGTTTGTCAGGAATTGAAAAATTTGACACCGAAGGAGCTGTATATTCATATTCTCCCCAATAGTTGCAACCACCATACTGCTCCAACAATGATATCACACCATATATGGCACCTTTCTGCACACCGTCAAGATACAACGCCCCTTTATATGGACGTAGCGAATATCCGTCTTCAGTCACACCGGCTGCCCCTTGCGAAGAAATTACAAAATCATGCCTCTTTACTTTTGAATCATAAACCACAGGCACATCAGCATTCGTGATACGCTTCAGCCAACTCTGCATCAACTCAGCAGCACAGCGGCTCGATTGAGCAGTATCCGCCACCACTATATGACCCACAGGTCTATTATTTTTCACAAGGTCTATGGCATCCACCATTGGATGACACAACGACGCAGCTAACAACAAAGAGAATATTCGTTTATTAATCATGGCTTAAGGAGTAACAAAAATTTATTGCACAAATTTACATTTTTATCGTAATTCTGGAAGCCCTTTATAATCTCCTTAGACATAGGAGATTCGGGATAAAGGCAAAAAATGAGGTAATGATTTGG
>CAMWXV010000166.1 GCA_947178305.1 uncultured Porphyromonadaceae bacterium
CTCAAGAACAGAATATTCATGCATTGCGTAACACCTAATGACAGCATCAAACAGATTCTGCCTACCAAAGGTTTGATACCCGCTCTACGACGATACCGCTCTGATGCATCACAAATTCTGCTGCAAAGTGATTTGCGACCACGCACCAAGGAGTTTCTATGCACCGCGTTGCTCGGTGATGCAACCATAATAGATACAGAAGTCCGTGCAGACTTTGCTTCAGCAGGATTAGCACACATATTAGCACTGAGTGGACTACATGTTGGACTGATAGTAATGTTAGTGTCATTGACATTATGGCCCTTAAAAATTGTGGGAGGCGGAACCGTGCGCACCATAATAGTGATACTTCTACTTTGGCTATACGCAGTGTTCACAGGTCTTGGAGCATCGGTAGTAAGATCTGTGTTGATGCTTAGCGTGTATTTTGGTGCAAAAATATTGCAACGACAAAGCTCCGGCTACAATTCTTTATGTTTCGCCATAATAGTTATTCTATTAGCTGATCCAGCATCATTGTTTTCCATAGGTTTTCAATTATCATTCTCCGCCGTAGCGTCAATACTATTATTTGCCAACACCATCAATCCGATAAGCCAGCGCAACAGACTCGCCTACAACACTATGTCACTGACTTGTGTATCATTATCTGCTATGATGGGCACAGCTCTGATTTCATGCATATATTTTCACAACCTACCTGTATATTTTCTGCTGGCCAATGTTGCCATCACCTTACTTCTTCCATGGCTCATTGGTGGAGGTGCAATATTGATGATCTTGGAATGGTGTGGATGTAATCCGGAGTGGTTATACTGCTTCATTGACACACTTTACAATATGGTGGAAGGCACCGCACGATGGGTATCGTCACTACCATCTGCCACCATTTGTCATATATATCTTCCGGCATGGATATTACTCCCCTATACCGCTGTCATAGCGCTGTTGAAACTATGGTTACATAATCGCAGAACATGGACTGCGATATCAGCTATTGGTGCTGCCGGTATCGCTGCTGCTTGTATAATATTTATACCCAGAACCAATGAGCCGCCCACAATGTATGTAACCAGAACAACATACCACACAAATATAGTGGCATATACACCAAACGAACAACCTGTCATGATAACCACGGCCACAAACGCTGATCTTGGAGCTACCATGCACAAAGCCAACAGAAAATACATCCATTTCTTAGGACGCAGAGGCTATGACTCATTGCATCATGGCGGCCACAGACATATTACAAACAATTGGGTTTGGAACCGTCCATGGCTTGATACCGGTCTCAGGTTCATAGCCTTAATAAGCCATGACAGTTTATTACGCAAACCGCCTAAACAAGTTAGCCATGCATTGATCTGCCGTGGCTATAGAGGAAATATCAAAAACTTGAACAACATATTACGACCCGACTCCATAGTTCTGAGCTACGATCTGCATCCCAAGCGGGCCAAACGGTACGAGACAGAATGTGACTCTCTGAAAATACCTTACCGCAATATGCGAGAAGACGGTTCATGGCAATTTCCCATCAACTCGCGATAACCAAGCATAAAGTATTCACGCTCCATGTCACGTGGTCTTAACACATCGTCATCTACCAAAACAAGGTCAAGGTCAATAACCACATCTTTTTCGGAGTGATTACGCCCCGATGCACTCTCATATTCCTTGAGACGAGACACAACTTCCTCCACCGGCAAACAACAGCAACCACACACCACAGCATTGAGATAATCGGCATCAATCCCATTGAATGCACGTGTGGAATATACCGATGAGCATTCAAACTCATCAAGCCATGAGGCAAGATACTCTATAGCAGCATCCATTCGCTGCTTCTTGTCAGCACTGTTACTTCCTACCCCTATAACGAATTTCATTTGGCCGGATGAAGAGTTATTACAGTAATTTCAGGTGTTGCGCCAATACGCATAGGCAAAGCCACTGCACCAATACCTATATTAACATACATTTGATGTCGTGACTCGTTGTCTTTATACAAACCGCCCCATGTAGGATAACGCCAAATAGCGGGTGACACTCCCCATAGCTCAATTTGCATAGCATGAGTATGCCCGGATAATGACAATCCAATATTCACAGTGTCATTGTTGGCTATATCAGAAGTCCAATGAGCAGGATTATGGGTGAGAAGTACCTTGGAAACACTGTCTCCAAGAGCCGGATACGCACGTTCAAGAGAACCATATACAGCGAATGGAGGATCCCCCACATTTTCCACACCGATCAATGCTATAGAATCAGAACCACAATGAAGCATCACATACTCATTGCGCAACAAATTCCATCCCATAGATTTCTGAAGAGAGTCCATCAACTCCATGTTTTGCAACTTCAACTCATCAGAACTCCAGTCAAAATAATCTCCATAGTCATGATTTCCGAGAATTGAATACACTCCGTCCCTGGCTTTAAGACGCGATAACGGTTTGACAAACGGCTGCAATTCAATAGTACGTCGGTTTACAATATCTCCCGTAAAAAGGATTACATCTCCACCAACTGCGTTTATACAATCAACCACATGGCTCACATATGTTGTATCAGAACCGTATGTTCCAACATGGAAATCCGAGAATTGCACCATTCGATAGCCATCAAACTGCTCCGGCAAACCATATATCTCCACATCCACCTCGCGGATTTGGGTATGGAAACGGTTAATCAGTGCCCCCCACCACATAAGCACAAAGACCACCGCTGCAAGCACACCACCCAAAATGGACACCGCGCGCAGACGCGAGCGATGAAACAACATGGGCAACGATGCTGACAAATCAACAATCACAAACAAGAATTTGGATGCATATACCGATACAAAAACAAATAGCATCCACATTACAGTTATAAATGCACTCTCATTGTCACCTCTTTTGGGCATACATAAGGCCACTAAAAGCAACATATACAGAATCGCACCTGTATATAACTGCACTTTGCTCCAAAATCTGACTGCACATCGTTTCAATGCAGCACGATAGATATATACATCGGCTGCCAAGCATGTTATGACAGACAGTACAAGAGGCCAGTAATAAATACGCATGTCTTATTTCAGTGAACCAACGGCCTGCAACTTGTTGCGCAAAGGATTGGCATACATCGTAAGCATCATTTTATACATATACTCACGATCAAGTTGCGAAATATCAGGAAGTTTCACCTTGTCAAGCTGAGAATTGACGTATTGCACAAACTCCATCCTCTCGTCAACACTATAATTTGCAGCATATTCCTGAGAACCATGCAGCAAGTCATAGGCTATATAGTTGACCGGAAAAATCTTGTATCCGGAATGAATAGCCGAGTCAACCAACGCACATATGCGTTTCACTGTTTCTATTTTATCGGCAGAAGCCGGAATACGCTCTATCTCAGCATTCAAACACGGAGAAAACTCAAAATGCACACGCCCTTTATGCCCGAGCAATCCTGTTTCCATGCTCAACAAATCATCATGCTGACACTTTTTGAAATCAGGATCAAGGCGCTTAAGCAAAAACTCACGAGCCTTCAGATAGTC
>CAMWXV010000167.1 GCA_947178305.1 uncultured Porphyromonadaceae bacterium
ATGTAATAATGTCTAAATCAGAGAAAGTATCGTTTGCTTTAAGATTAACAGTATAAAGCAAGGAAGTTATTTCCGGAAAACGCTCTGATATGGCTCCCATCACATCGGCTATGGCAGTCTGATTGTTTTCTCCAAAACAAACCAGAAGCATAACCTGACCAGTACTTGCAATTCTCACCATAATGGTTCTTAATAGCCCATGCTGCTCTCTGAGATCATAAAAAGTATATCCTTTTTCTTTTGCATACGATTTTATGAAATTGCGCATGTCATTTCCCAAGTTGTCTTGCAGATGACATTTTTTTATATCCAGCACCTTATCAAACGCCCCTGAGATATGAAAACCTGCAGCATCTCTATCAGGAAAATCTTCACCGCTACGCAGTTGCTCAAATGTAAGCCAACATTTATTGGAGAATGTATATTCCATTTTATTTCTATACTCCCAAACCAACCCCGAACCCAGGATAGGCGAAATTTCCGGAAGTTCCACTTTTGCTATACGCTCCAATGCGTCTTTCACTTGCTTCTGCTTGCACTGCAACTGAAATTCATATGGCAAATGCTGCCAGCGGCAACCTCCACACACTCCGAAATGTTCACACTTAGGCTCCACTCGCATTGGCGACGGCTTGACAATTGCATCTATATGCCCCTCGGCATATGAGCGTTTCTTGCGATCTATTTTTATGTCTGCCACATCGCCGGGAGCTCCGAATGGTACAAACACCACCATTTCATCTACACGGGCAATACTATTACCTTCGGCAGCCACATCAGTTATTGTAATCTCTTTGAGCAATGGTAGCTCTTTGCGTTTACGTGCCATGTCTATATAATTTTTCACAAAGGTAACAATAAAGTAGCACCGCAACAAGCCTTAAGGCCGGTTGCGGTGCCATATACAACACAACTTGATTATTCTGCCATCAGTTGTATAGTGGCTTTCTTCAAACCGGGAGCTGATGCCTCCACTGTTATTTTGCCACCTTTTTCATCCGCTTTTACAACCTGAGTCAACTGACCATGAAAAGCTTTCATCTCCTTACCTTGGAAAGACTCCAATGATGAGGGATCCCCATTGGCTACTGCATGATGCGAACCGGCTCCGGTTACCTTGAAACGAATCTTATGCTCTGCATCAGGTACAAGCCTACCCTCCTTGTCCACCACCTGCACGGTTAAAAAAGCCATATCTTTTCCATCCGCCATCAGATTGGTTCTATCCGGAATAAGCTTTATCGTGTAAGGCTTACCGGCTGTGCTCATCTCTTTTTCTGCCACACGATTCCCGTTACCGTCATATGCCACAACCTTAACTGTGCCGGGTTCGTATTTTGTGTCCATCCACATCAAACGATAACGCTTCTGACGTTCAAACGAAGCTCGCGCACTATCGGTATATGTACTGTCAATACCTATGCTCATATCTTTTTTACGTCGACCCTGGCTCTTGCCATTTATAAACAATTCCGCCTCAGGATAATTGGTGTATACAAACACAGGTGTTGTTTCACCTTCTCGTCCTGGCCACGTCCAATGCGGAAGAATGTGAAGAGTTTCCACTTCAGGGTTCCAATGGCTACGATACAGATAGTATCTATCTTTAGGTATACCACCAAGATCAATTATTCCAAAGAGTGAACTGTGGCTTGGCCAATTGGTATAATAAGGAGTGGGCTCGCCCAAATAGTCAAATCCAGTCCACACAAATTCGCCCATACAATATTTCAAATCATCATGCATTATGAAGTTATCTTCTGGCAAGTCCGACCATCCGCAATGCTCTACATCATAGCTTGAACTTTGATGATCATCATATGTGGCCATAGCTTTGCGCTCTACCGGAAATTTATATACACCACGAGAACTTACAGTTGAAGCCGTTTCAGTTCCAAGTATATTACGCTGAGGCAGCTTCTTATAGTTTTCTTGATATTTAAACGGACGGTAATTGAATCCGGCTACATCCATCACTGCCGCAAAATTATTGTTCACCACGGCATCCGGCGCATCCATACCTTGCGTAACAGGACGAGTAGGATCTTCGCGATTCACAATGTTTTGGAGAAACAAAGCTGTTTTGCAATCACCTTCGTGCCATTGTTCGCTAACCTCGTTTCCTATACACCACATCACTATAGACGGATCGTTTCTATAATGGTGAATAAGATTTACCAAATCTTTTTCAGCCCATTCATCAAACAAAAGGTTATATCCATTTTTCACCTTCGGGCGTTTCCACTCATCAAAACTCTCCGACATAAGCATCATACCCATTTCGTTACAAGCTTTTACAAGCTCTGGTGCCGGCATGTTATGAGAAGTACGTATTGCATTACAACCCATATCTTTCAATATGCGGATTTGGCGACGAATGGCTGCATCATTAACGGCTGCCCCAAGCGGACCAAGATCATGATGATTGCACACACCTTTGAACTGCACACGCTTGCCATTAAGGTAAAAACCGTCATCAGGCACTACCTTTATGGATCGTATACCAAATGTTGTAACATAATTGTCAACCAATTCATCACCTTTGTAAAGATAGCTTCTTGCCTCATACAGATTTGGCGTATCAACATCCCAAAGCAAAGGCTTTTTTACTATAAATGTAGACAACACCTGATTATCTGTATAAGCAATATCAGAAGCAGACTGTTTCTGCTCTGCCACAACATTACCATCCGAATCAACAATCACGGTTTTTAAAGCGTATTGTGATGCCTCACCGGGTATAACGAGCTTCGTTTTCATCTCCACTCGTGCAAAATCATCATTGATTTCAGGAGTGGTCACATATGTGCCCCAAGTAGGAATATGCGCCGTTGAAGTGGCTATCAGATGTACATTTCTATACAAGCCCGCACCAGGATACCAACGAGAGCTTTCAGGTTGATTTTCAAGACGAACAGCTAATGAATTAGTACCAGTGGGATTGAGTAAGTCTGTAACATCAAAATAGAATGAATTATATCCATACGGCCAATATCCAGCCTCCTTACCATTCACATACACTTTTGCATGGCTCATAGCCCCATCAAACAAAAGTGTCACACGCTTGTCGCTGATGGAATCAGGAGTAACAAACTCCGTGCGATACCATCCGGCACCGACAAAAGGCAATCCACCTGTGCGACCGGCATGCTCCATAGCTTCTTTTTGTCCATCCTGAACTATAGCCACATTCTGGCGGTCATTATCCCAACTAAATGGACCATAAATAGCCCAATCATGTGGCACTCGTACCTTTTGCCACGTCTTCACATCTACATCTTTGGCCGAGAAATCAGCGCTGTCAACACGAGTAAACATCCACCCCTTTTCCAAAAGAGTTTCCGAACGAGAGGCCGCAAGCCCCACAGTGCTGGCTGTCATCAACATGGCACATGCCATGCATAAACTTTTCTTCATGGTTGTATGCTAAAAGTAAATTAATTTCAATTGCAAAGCTACACATTTTTAAACACAAATAAACATACACACATAATTTTGTTTCAAAAACTATTTCACGAATAAGA
>CAMWXV010000168.1 GCA_947178305.1 uncultured Porphyromonadaceae bacterium
ATTTTATTGCGTCCAAAAGACCTGTTAGTTGCTGACGGATTTGTTTGAGCCGGGTCACAGTTAGATGTTTTCGTTCTATGCCTTTGGGGTTGGCGCGGATTTGTTCCTGCGCTGCATCAAGTTTAAGACCTTTTTCTTTGACAAGAAAATGAATCATAGAGATTTTGTCAATGTCGGCATTGGTGTAGAATCTGGTGCCATGTTCATTTCGTTTGGGCTTGATTATGGTAAATCGTGACTCCCAAAAGCGCAATGTGCTTTGCGGTATGTTTAGAATTGCGGCAACCTCGCTTATCTTGTAATATTTTTTGTCAAGTGTATCCATGATATTTTTTGCAAAAATACAAAAATTGCTCTAATTTTGCACACTAAGTTATAACGTGTGCGCCTAACACGTGTACAAATGTAATAAATCAATTCAAAATATAGCAACAAAATGTTGACAGCTAAAGAAATTCGCGAGTCGTTCAAGAACTATTTTGCCGACAAAGGACATAAAATTGTACCATCGGCACCGATGGTAATAAAGGACGACCCCACGCTTATGTTTACAAACGCAGGTATGAACCAGTTCAAGGATATAATTCTTGGCAATAAGGCTGCGAAATACACTCGTGTAGCGGACTCTCAAAAATGTCTACGTGTTTCCGGTAAACATAATGATTTGGAAGAGGTGGGCATGGATACATACCATCATACCATGTTTGAAATGCTTGGAAACTGGTCGTTTGGAGATTACTTCAAAGCAGAAGCAATTGATTGGGCATGGGAATACTTGGTGGATGTACTGAAGCTGGATCCAGAGAGATTGTATGCCACTGTGTTTGAGGGATCTCCGGAAGAAGGGCTTGGCAGAGATGATGAAGCTGCCGGTTATTGGGAACGTCATTTGCCAAAAGATCATATAATCAATGGCAACAAACATGATAATTTTTGGGAGATGGGTGATACCGGTCCTTGCGGCCCATGTTCGGAAATTCATATAGATTTGCGTTCTGAAAGCGAGCGAGAGTCTGTGTCCGGTCGTGAACTTGTTAATCATGATCACCCTCAGGTGATAGAGATATGGAACCTTGTGTTCATGCAGTACAATCGTAAAGCCGACGGCTCATTGGAGCCTCTGCCAGCAAAAGTTATTGATACTGGTATGGGATTTGAGCGTTTGTGCATGGCTTTGCAAGGCAAGACATCAAATTATGATACTGATGTATTCACACCTCTTATAAATAAAATATCTGTGCTTTCAGGCAGGGAATATGGCAAGAATACCAAGGTGGACGTGGCAATGCGTGTTATTGCTGACCATGTTCGCACCATAGCTTTCTCTATTGCTGATTCTCAATTGCCGGGTAACGCTAAGGCCGGTTATGTAATTCGACGCATATTGCGTCGTGCCGTACGCTATGCATATACATTCCTTGATCAGAAAGGCGCGTTCATGTATAAGCTTGTAGATACTCTTATTGAGTCTATGGGAGAAGCATATCCGGAGCTTCCTGCTCAACGAGATTTGATAATGAAGGTGATTAAGGAGGAGGAAGATGCGTTCCTTCGTACATTGGAAAATGGAATAAAGATGCTTGACAATGCTATTAGCATAGCCAAAGGCAAGGGTCTTAACGAAATTTCCGGTAAAGAAGCGTTTGTGTTGTATGACACTTATGGATTCCCTCTTGACCTTACTGAACTTATACTCAAGGAAAACGGCATGACATTGGATCAGGCTGGTTTTGATGTGGAAATGCAGGCGCAGAAAGCACGTGCACGTAATGCTGCTGCCGTTGAAACTGATGATTGGGTGGCACTTCGTGATGGAGAAACAGAATTTGTAGGATATGACCATGTTTCTACCAAGGCTTCAATACTCCGTTATCGTAAAGTTAAGCAGAAAAAAGGTGAGTATTACCAGATCGTGCTTGATAAAACTCCATTTTATGCTGAAATGGGTGGCCAAGTCGGGGATCGTGGCACTCTTGTGGATAATGAAGGAAATACAATTGAAATTTACGATACAAAACGTGAGAATGGCATGGCAGTGCATTTGACACTCACACTGCCGGTTAACCCAGCTGCCGAATTTGATGCTACCATTGACAGCAAGGCTCGTTTGGCTATTTCGTGCAATCACTCCGCCACTCACCTTTTGCACAAAGCTCTTAGAGAGGTGCTCGGCACGCATGTGGAACAGAAAGGTTCGTTTGTATCGCCTGATTTTCTTCGTTTTGACTTCTCACACTTCCAGAAGGTGACAAATGAGGAGCTCCGAAAGGTAGAGCATTTGGCAAATGCTATGGTGCGTGAAGCAATAGCTCTTGACGAACGTAGATGTATGCCTTTGGCTGAGGCTCGCGAAATGGGTGCAATGGCTTTGTTTGGAGAAAAATATGGCGAGGAAGTACGTGTGATACGTTTCGGTGATTCCGTTGAGCTTTGTGGAGGTACACATGTTAAGAATACCGGAAACATCGGCATGATTCGTATCGTGTCAGAGAGTAGCACTGCTGCTGGCATTCGTCGCATAGAAGCTATTACCGGTGAAGCCGTGGAAAACGTGCTTGATTCAATGACTGACACAATGCGTGAAATAGGCACTATGTTTAATAATACCCCTGATTTGATCTCAACACTTCGTCGTTCAATAAGCGAGAATGCTGATTTGCGCAAACAAGTGGATGAGTTTATGCAAGAACGTATCAACACTGTTGCATCAAAATTGCTTGCCTCGGCCGAAGAGTCCAATGGTCATAAAATTGTGACTCTTACAGGTAAGAGAATGCCGGATGTGGTGAAAGGCGTGGCATTCGCAGTACGTGCTGCATCTCCTAAGGGCACTGTGTTTATTGCGGCCACATCGGATATGAACGATAAACCGTTGCTTACAGTTATGGTGACTGAAGATTTGACAGGAGAAGGTCTTAATGCGTCTATGATTGTACGCGAGGCAGCCAAATCCATTAAAGGAGGCGGTGGCGGTCAACCCGGCTTTGCTCAGGCCGGCGGTAAAGATGCCGATGGATTGAATAATGCTTTCAACGTGATGCTTTCAGCTGTAAAAGGATAAATTTAAGCAGCGATAAAAATAGAGCGGCGCGAACAAAAAGTTCGCGCCGCTCTATTTTTAGTAAAAATGTTTATTTTGTGAGTTTTTGCTCTACGATGTAATCCTTGACCTCTCGGAAGAGTTTTGTGGCAAACACGAAATTATTGAGTACTTCATTGTTGGTAGTGTAAATTTGTTTCATGTTGCCAACCCACTCACGATGTCCCTTATTGATGAATATGATGTTTTCTCCAATTCCGAGTACCGAGTTCATGTCGTGGGTATTGATTATGGTTGTAATATTATACTCATGAGTGATGTCGCTAAGAAGCTCATCTATGAGAATAGATGTTTTAGGATCAAGTCCTGAGTTGGGCTCATCGCAAAACAGATATTTGGGGTTTAGGGCAATAGCTCGAGCTATTGCCACGCGCTTTTGCATACC
>CAMWXV010000169.1 GCA_947178305.1 uncultured Porphyromonadaceae bacterium
TCGGTGTCCAAATACAAAATATTTTATATCAGGATCTTTTGAAGAATATTGCTTTACGAATTGCACTAAGCGGTCTGAATCAGGTAGAAGTGTCTGTGTGTATTTTTTACCGGTAGCGCGACTGTGTCCGGACCATTTGTGTGCAAAATTAACAGTCCAGCGTGGATGTATTGTACTAAAGAGAGTTTGCGCCCATTTGGCACGAAATAAGGAATGCATTAATTGATAAGATTTGCGCATTTCACCGACACCATCACCATGCTCCATGAGAAATTTGGTGCCATTTATTTCTGTTATATATGTGCCATCAACTACTTTCACACCAATTTCCGATGGTAAATAATCAAAGATCCAGATATCATGATTGCCCTTAAGCCATATGACTTCAATGCCGCTGTCAGTTAATTCGGCAATAGTGCCGAAAAAACGAGTGAATCCTCTGGGAACAACATATCTGTATTCGTACCAGTAATCAAGTATATCTCCAAGCATGAAGATGCGACTGGCTGTAGGTGCAATATTTTTGAGCCATTGGCAAATGCGACGTTCATGAGCCTTGGGGTCTGGGATGTATGTGGCTCCAAGATGGATATCGCTTATAAAGTATGTTAAATCACGCTGCATTCAGTTTCGTTTAAAGAAATCCCAAATCAAGTTTTGCTTCTTCACTCATCATATCTTTATTCCACTCCGGTTCAAAGACTATACGTATGTCCACATTGTTTATACCATCAATACTTTCAAGTTTTATTCGGGCATCCTCTACTAAGAAATCTGCGGCAGGACAGTTTGGGGCAGTGAGCGTCATGTCTACGGCCAGGTCTCCATTGTCATCAATATCAATTTTGTAAATTAGTCCGAGGCTGTAGATGTCCACTGGTATTTCAGGGTCAAATACAGTGCGCAGCATGGTTATAACTTTTTCTTCAAGAGCAAGTTTTTGTTCAGGTGTCATATTTGGATTTTGGGTTTGAGTATTGAATGTTTGTTTAGTGTATGGGATTTAAAATAGATTTGCGACTGCTCCCGAACCTTCTTTCTTAGCATAATCAATGTGAGCATGGTGGGGAACGCCATAAATGCATAAAAAAGATCGCATAAACCTACGGCCGATTTGAGCGGTACAACAGAGAAGAGCACCAGGGATGAGATAAACAAATAGGTATAAACTTTTGCTCCTCGCTCACCCATCAGGTATGCGGCACATCGTTGCCCATAGAAGCTGTAACTGAACATTGATGATAGCGCAAAGCAGGCCACAATGACCATAAGAAGGTACTGACCATATGGAATGCCGTTGCCAAAAGCTTTAAGTGCCATCTCAAGTCCTTGAATGGTGCCGACTTGAAAATAATCTGATGGCAGGCATAGTAATACTGCTATGGCAGTGAGTGTGCATACAAATCCAGAATCAATGGCCGGTCCAAGCATAGCAACAAGACCTTCGCGCACAGGTTCATTGTTGGATGATTTGCCATGCATTATTGAAGCTGTACCTATTCCGGCATCGTTGACTAAAGCAGCTCGTCGAGCGCCAATTATTGCTATTCCCGCCAAGGCTCCCCATCCTGCATCAAGAGAAAAAGCTTCGGTAAAAATAGATGAGAATACATGTCCTAAGTTATCTATATTGGAAACTATGATGTATAGCACCATTATAAAGTAGGTGGCAACCATAAAAGGAACCAAAACGGTTGCCACTCGGCTTATACGGGTGATTCCACCAAGAACTACAATGGCAACTAACAAGGATATTGTTATCCCGGTAAGTAGTTTGGCCAAAAGTGGAGATTCTATGACTGCGAAATTACTTGCTGTGGCTATGGTTGCCTCTGTTAGCTGGTTGGCATTCATGATACACAAGGTTCCGAACATACCGGCAATGGCAAAAAATTTAGCCATCGGAATCCATCTTTTTCCAAGACCGTGCTGTATTATATGCATGGTGCCGCCCTGATATGTTCCATCAGAAGATATGCTACGATACATGATAGAGAGTACGCCTTCGTGATATTTTGTGCACATTCCAACCAAAGCGCTTATCCACATCCAAAAAATTGCACCTGGTCCACCCATGGCAATAGCTATGGTAACTCCAGCTATATTGCCCATGCCTATAGTGCCTGCTACAACTGAAGCCAAAGCCTGAAGAGAATTTATCTCTCCGTGAGAATCTGAACGTGTTTTAATGGCCTTGATGGCATAAGGCAAGCGATGAATAGATACGGCATGTGATGTAAAAAAAAGCCACACACCACCACCTATTAATGTCAAGAACAGAGGAAGTCCGCAAATGACATCTGATAAGGTGGTGATGTGATAACCTAAGGACTCAAGCATAACTGCGTATTATACGAGATGCCCTATATGTGAATCTCTGTCTCCTTCAAGCAAATCTACGACAGGAATTTCAATCATAGTATAGCAACCAGGGGCTTGACGCATGGCTGCGCGTGCTGCGCCAACAAGGATTTGTGCTGTAAGAGCAGGATTATTAATGGTCATGTTGAATTCAAAACGCTGGTTTTGTGTGGTGCCACTAACACCTTTGCGCTCCATATGTACACCATGTCCCATATCTTTTACTTCATCCACGTTGTTTACCGCTATCACATGGGTTTCGTCATTGATGAAGTATGGATCAGCTTTAACAGCTGCTGCAACATCATCAAGTTTTGCTCCATCTTCAAGCTCAACATATACCATGCGGCGATGAATACCAGTGCCAAGAGGTATGGTCATAGATAGTGCGTTTTTTACGCCATCTTTGGATTTGACACATACTGTATGCCCCATGCTCATTCCAGGTCCGAAATTGGTGTAGGTTATGCCTTTTGGCGCTGCTGCCTGCATGAGAGTGCGCACAACAGAGTCGCTTCCTGGGTCCCATCCGGCGGAGATGATTGCTACAGAGCCATTTTTTCTGGCTATGTTTCCAAGATTTTGGCGAAGTTCAGGGATAAGTGTGTGTATGTCAAAACTATCAACGGTGTTGATACCTTTGGCCAACAGTAACGATGCATATTTTTCTACTTCACGAGTAGGTGTGCATAGTATGGCCACATCAACATTGCCAAGTTTGTCAATATCGGTAACCACTTGGTAATGAGCAGGTTCATTAGGGGTGTTGTCCGCGGAACGGCGCACAATACCCGCTATTTCAAAATCTTGAGCCTGCTGTAGGGCATCAAGCACATTGCGGCCTATGTTGCCATAGCCCACAATGGCTGCTTTGATTTTATTGCTCATTTGTCTATTAGAGTTTAGAAACAATATCGTTGGTGTCTCGAGCAATCATAAGCTCTTCGTCGGTGGGTATTACCGCAACTTTCACTTTTGAATTCGGTTTGGATATTACGGTTTCAGTGCCACGGATAGACTCATTAAGCTCAAGATTGAGTTCCACGCCAAGGAATGCAAGGGGGGCACATACATTTTCACGAACACCGGTTTGGTTTTCACCTACACCACCTGTAAATAT
>CAMWXV010000170.1 GCA_947178305.1 uncultured Porphyromonadaceae bacterium
GGATGGAGCTTGGCAAACGATGTGAAATCATCCACATCCAGCAGATGCCGTGCAGCACGGTTCATCGCATCATAATCCAACCCCTCGGGAGATTTCCAGGCCAAAGGATAAAAAAACGGTGATTTTCCGGCCACAGCGTAATAATGATACGTGCGCGATGTGGCATCAAAACGCGCATGAGCATCAGAGTGAACAGGCACAATTGAATATACCGCAATATCCTTGCCAACAAGCGAATTTAACGCACGCACCAACTGTGCAGGATCCTTAAGCGGCTGCTCTACATCAAAATGAGCTATCATCATACGCGCATTCACCCCCGTGTCGGTACGCCCGGCTCCGGTTATTTTAACCTCAGTGCGCAGTATAGTGCCAAGGCTCTCCTCCAGCACCTGCTGCACACTGATGGCATTGGGCTGACACTGCCAACCATGAAACGGTTCGCCCCTATAGGCCAAACGCATGAAATACCTCTGCATCAATCTTTCTCAAGATAGGTGTATCCGTAAAGTCCTGAACGATAGTTACTCAGGAATTCTCTACCTTCCTCGGGAGTTATACGTCCCGCCTTCATTGACGCCGTAACCCATGTTTCCACATTACGCACCAATTTTTTAGGATTGAACTCCACATAATCAAGCACCTCGGCCACAGTTTCACCGTCAATTATGCGATCCACCTCATACCGGTCCTTGTACACGGAAATATGCACAGCATTGGTATCTCCGAACAGATTATGCATATCACCCAGAATCTCCTGATAGGCACCAACCAGGAACACTCCTATATAATATGGCTCATCCCCCTTGATTGAATGCACCGGAAGCGCATTTGAAGTACCATGAGATGTGATAAAGTTTGCTACCTTACCATCACTGTCACAGGTTATATCCTGAAGCGTGCATGTACGGTCCGGGCGCTCGTCCAAGCGACTGATCGGTATTATCGGGAACAATTGGTCTATAGCCCATGAATCCGGCAACGACTGAAACAGTGAGAAGTTGCAGAAATATTTATCCGGCAGCATCTTGGATATCTTGCGCAACTCCTCCGGAGCATGCTTCATATCATTAGCCATTTCTCCCACTTCCCGCGCTATTGACCAAAACAGTTTTTCAATCTGAGCACGAGTATTGAGATCAAGCATACCCAAGCTGAACAAGTCAAGAGCCTCCTCACGTATCTGCAACGCATCATGCCAGCTCTCGAACAAACGTGGCTGGCTAAGACGATCCCATATCGTATATAACTCACGCAGCAATTCATGAGCATCCGGGGCTATCTCCTCGCTATCTTTCCATAAAGGAAGCGACGTGGTTTCCAGCACCTCGAATATCAGCACCGAATGATGTGCGGTAAGCGAACGTCCGCTCTCCGTAATTATATTGGGTTGAGGAATATTGTTTTTCTCACACACATCCACTAATGCCGACACCGCATCGTTGGCATACTCCTGAATACTGTAATTCATGGAACTTTCCGATGCCGCATTGCGCGTTCCGTCATAATCCACACCAAGTCCGCCTCCTATGTCCACAAATTCCACACTAAATCCGAGCGACGTCAACTGCACATAAAATTGCATAGCCTCACGCAGCGCGTTTTTGATAAGACGTATCTTGGTTACCTGACTGCCAATATGGAAATGTATCAACTTCAAACAATCACTCATGCCTTTCTTCTTCAAAAAGTCAAGAGCCTGCAACAACTCTGTGGAGTTGAGACCGAACTTAGACTGGTCTCCGCCACTCTCCTCCCATTTTCCGGAACCGGAAGATGAAAGCTTGATACGTATGCCTATGTTTGGTTTTATGCCTATGCGCTTGGCCACCGATGCTATCAGATTAAGCTCATTGAGCTTCTCTACAACCAAGAATATGCGGCGGCCCATCTTCTGAGCCAAAAGCGCCAGCTCCACAAAACTCTCGTCCTTGTATCCATTACATATAATCAATGCATTCTCAGCTATATTGGTAGCCAGCACAGCGTGAAGCTCAGGTTTGGATCCGGCCTCAAGCCCTATATTGAACTTTTTTCCGTGGCTCACTATCTCCTCCACAACCGGACGCATCTGATTAACCTTGATAGGATAGATTATGAAATTTTGAGCCTTGTAATTATACTCTTCCGCAGCCTGCTTGAAACAGCACGAAATCTTTTCAATTCTATTATCAAGAATATCGGGGAAACGCAGCAGCAAAGGGGCTGTCACATCACGTACCTGAAGCTCGTCCATAAGCTCCTTGATATCCACCGAAGCATGTCCTACCTTTGGTGTCACCTGCACGTGGCCCTTATCGTTGATGGAGAAATATTTCAACCCCCACCCATTGATATTGTACAGCTCTGCGCTGTCTTCAATACGCCATTTTCTCATTTAGTCTTGTTTGGATATATGGATAAATTGGTGCAAAATTAACAATTCACAGCCATAAACACACCATATAACACCCAATAATTATCACATCATTAGTTATGAACACATATTTTTTTGACAATGTATTGACTTATAAATTATTTTTAAATACCTTTGTACCGTATATACATAAATTTACCGACAATTAATTTTTACCAAGTTTCAAATCATATTTTTATTTATGAGTAAGAGTATTAGCTATTCATTTATGATGGCTGGCGTGGTGCTTTTGTCAAGCTGTAACGGCAAGATGAACCCATTCAAAGCCGACTATTTCTCTACCAACCCCAACCCATTGGAAGTTGTGGGCGAGCAAATTCCCGCTACTGTAAACGGTAATGTTCCTGCCAAGTTCTTCAAGAAAAACGCAGCCGTAACAATCACCCCCGTTTTGGTTTACGAAGGTCAGGAAACAATGGGTGCTCCTGTAACCTATCAAGGCGAAAAAGTACGTGGCAACAACCCCGTGATAAACCACGACAACGGTGGCCATCTCACTGTTCCCGTAAACTACGTTTATCAGCCTGAAATGCTCAAAAGCGAGCTTTATTTGGCATTCAACGTAGAGCAGGGTGGAAAACAATACGTACTTCCCCGCGTAAAAGTAGCCGACGGTGTCGTTGCCACTGCCACTATGGCCGATGCAGCAACCGTAAATCCCGCACTAGCTTCCGACAAGTTCCAGCGCATCATCAACGAGAAATACAGCGCAGACATCCGCTTCCTCATCAACCAGGCCAACCTGCGTCAGAGCGAGCTTAATTCACAAGCTGTTAACGACTTCAACAAGAGCCTCAATGCAGCAAACGCCGATACTTCTCGTGTAATCAAAGAAATCAACATCTCATCTTACGCTTCACCCGAAGGATCTCTTGATTTCAATACCAAATTGGCTGAAAACCGTGAGAAGAACACCAGCTCATATCTTGAAAAACAGCTCAAGAAAGACAAAATCACTGAATTTGGTGAACTCACTGCACAATTCACTCCCGAAGACTGGGAAGGCTTCCAGAAACTCGTAAGCCAAAGCAACATACAGGACAAAGATCTTATCC
>CAMWXV010000171.1 GCA_947178305.1 uncultured Porphyromonadaceae bacterium
TATGCGCACGGCTTCACGGTTGAGTCCGTCGGTGCATCCGCGAATAATCTCTACATTATGTACCTTGCCATCGGCTCCTACTATGAATGAACATACCACGCGACCTTGTACTCCGGCATTGTATTCGGCTGATGGATAGGTGCGTTCGCGGTTGATGTAATGAAGCATAGCGTTGTCGCCGCCCGGAAATTGGGGCTGTTCGTCCACATCATCGCTCAAGTAGGCTCGTGCTTCGGACGGTATTCCTCCTCGGGATGGAGCGCATTGGTATGTGACCATGCGATGGCATTGTGCGTGAGCATCCGCTACATGCGCCAATATAAGGGCGCATCCTGCTGCACGGGCTATATATGCGAGTTTGTTTATCAAAATCTTAGCATTTTTGCAATACAAAAATAGTGTGTATGTGTGCAATTTTCCAAGGGTGCATACTCTATTTTGTGAATGATTATTATTGTTTTGATTTTGTTTACACTTCGGATTTGTTTATGGTTGTTTTTTTAACGGCATATAATATTGTGAGGAATGGTGCGTTTTATAGTTGGCGGCTTCTTGGTTTTGAAGCCTTGATTACAGATTCTGTTTTATCAATGCGATATATTAGGAAAATCACATATATAGTTCTTTTCTGTATGTCTTGTGCCATAAAGGTATCGGCATCAGATACTTCACCGTCCTACAGCTTTCTTGATATTCCTGCTTCGGCGCAGGTTTACGGCTTGGGTGGCGTGAATGTGTCCAATATATCCAATGATATCAATTCAATAGACCAGAACCCTGCTTTGATGGGACCGGAGTTTGAGAGGCAACTCGGATTCAGCTATATGCGCTATGTGGGTGGAAGTAATTTCGCCGGATTCACATATGGCAATGGTATAAACGACCGTAGTGCGTGGGCTGTTGGTGCAAGGTATTTCGGTTATGGTTCAATGAAAGAGACGGATGCTGCTGGTAATGTGCTCGGCGATTTCTCTCCACTTGATTTTCTTGTGTCGGGTACCTATTCTCATGATTTGAACGACCGTTGGCGCGGTGGTGTGACATTGAAAATGATTTACAGCGGATATGCTGATTACACGGCATTTGCTGTGGCCACAGATCTTGGCGTGAATTATTATAATGCTGACAAGGATTTGTCGTTTTCGGTGGTTGTGGCAAATCTTGGCGGACAACTCAAACGATTTACGGATACGTATGAGCGTTTGCCTATAGATGTCCGTTTGGGCTGGTCGCAGTCGTTCGGTAGTTTGCCAATAAGGTTTTCTATCAATGCATGGAATCTGACCAAATGGAGCTTGCCGTATTATGAAACCGGTGACGGGTCTACAGACCAACAGCCGGAGTTTAAAGATGGCTTCATGTCCAATCTTTTTCGTCATTTGATTTTCTCTGCATGTTATTTGCCTTCGGAAAAATTTTTCGTTGGTGTATCATATAACTACAAAACCCGAACCGATATGAGCACATATTCACGCAGTATACTCTCCGGATTCAGTCTTGGAGCGGGTATTCGTGTCAAGGCTTTCGGTGTAGGGATGGCTTTTTCCCAGCCTCACAAGGGTGCCACAACTTTTATGGTTAACTTTACCACAAATTTCAATGACCTCATCCATTAAACGCAGTATCATAGTGGCCATAGACGGCTACTCGTCATCAGGTAAAAGCAGTATGGCCCGTCAGCTGGCCAAGAATATAGGGTATCGTTATATAGATTCGGGCGCGATGTATCGCGTGGTGACTCTATATGCCATGCGTCATGGCATGATACCTGCCCAGGGGGCTCTTGATACGGATGCTCTCGTGGCTGCTTTGCCTAATATTAAAATAGATTTTGACGTGCAAGGTGACAAGCAGTTCACTATGCTTAATGGTGAAAATGTGGAAACCCTTATACGCTCTCTTGATGTGAGCAACAATGTGTCGGAAGTGGCGGCTGTGCCTCAGGTGCGTCATGCTCTTACGGCCATGCAGCAAGAGTATGGCTGTCAACGCGGCATAGTTATGGATGGACGAGACATAGGCACTACGGTGTTTCCCGATGCGGAGATGAAGGTGTTTGTCAACGCTTCCGCTGAGACTCGTGCCAAGCGTCGTCTTGCAGAACTTGTAGAGAAGGGTATGGATGCCGATTATGAGGAGGTGCTTGCCAATGTGGTGCATCGTGACCATATTGACGAGACACGTGCCGAGAGTCCGCTGCGCAAGGCTGATGATGCCGTGTGCCTTGACAATGGATCAATGACGATTGAAGAGCAGAACGAATGGTTGCTGTCGTTGTTTAATAAAATTATTTGTGCTGAGTAATGTCATTGCCTAATATCGAGATAGATCCCCGCTCAGGTTTTTGTCCCGGGGTGGTGACGGCTATAAGGCAGGCCGAGGCGGAGCTTGAATCTTCGGGACCGTTATATTGTCTCGGTGATATTGTACACAATAGTGCCGAGGTGAAACGGTTGGGTCAAAAAGGGCTTATTACGGTGACTCACGATGATATGGCCACTCTACATGGTGTGAAGATGCTTCTCCGCGCTCATGGTGAGCCTCCATCAACCTACGAACTTGCGGTAAAAAACAATATATCGTTGATTGATGCCACTTGTCCGGTGGTGCTTGCATTGCAGCGTCGAGTGAAGGCTGCTTTTGAGCAGCCCGGTGACTGTCAGGTGGTGATATATGGCAAGGCCGGTCATGCCGAGGTGAACGGTCTTGTAGGCCAGACACGTGGCGAGGCTATCGTGGTGCAACATCCGGAAGATCTTGACAAGATAGATTATTCGCGTCCTGTGATGTTGTTTTCGCAAACAACCATGTCTATTGCCGGATTCAACGATATGGCTTCGGCTATCAGTTCCCGTATGGCTCCGGGGGTGAAGATGGAGTATGCCGATACTATATGCCGTCAGGTGAGCAACAGGGTGGGGCATTTGCGTAGTTTTGCGGCTGCGCATGATGTGATTCTGTTTGTTTCCGGAGCCAAGAGCAGCAATGGCAAGGTGCTGTTTGATGAGTGTTGCAGTGTCAATCCTCACACTTATGCCGTGCTTGACCCGGCAGATGTGGCTGCTCTTCCAATAACATCGGCCGGATCGCTAGGGGTGTGTGGAGCCACGTCAACACCTCGCTGGCTTATGGAGCAGGTGAGGGATGCGGCTGAAAAGCTGTTTACTTGATGACGGATTTTGTGGCCATAGATTTTGAAACGGCCAACACGCATGCTACCAGTATATGCTCTGTTGGGTGTGTGAAGGTGGAAGGAGGGGTGATTACCGACCGTTTTTATAGCCTTGTCACTCCGGAACCAAATTATTTTATAAGGCGGTTTTCGGAGATTCATGGTATTGCGAGGCAGGATGTGGATGGAGCTCCTACTTTTGATGTTATTTGGCCTGAGCTGAGTCGGTTTGTAGGTTCGCTTCCTCTGGTGGCCCATAATGCAGCTTTTGATGGCGGGTGTTTACGTGCTGTACTTA
>CAMWXV010000172.1 GCA_947178305.1 uncultured Porphyromonadaceae bacterium
GGTGTGAATATGGTCAGCAACATATTTGAATTGTCGGTATCGTGATGTTTGCGTCAATCAAACTTCAGGAAGCGGATGGGCACGGTGGCGGTGACACGAAAACCTCCGAGCGATTTGAACTCTATTTGTACGCGATATTCATCGTTCATCAGTTTTTTCACGATGCCGACATGTCCGGTGTAGTCGCCGTAAACGATTTTTGCGGTATCTCCTGTGGTGATGGCTGGCTGTTGGTGTTTCTCTTCCGGGAAATAGTAGTCTAAGTCACTACTGCTTATCTCGCTGAGAAGCATGAATGTCCGCATTTCGTTGACGCTTATATAGGCAGGCGTGGAGCTTCCAATCAATGTGTAAACAAATGCATCCTTGCTTATGAATTGTTTGATCTTTGCAGCATTTTCAGCTGTGCATTGAAAAAACAACATTGATTCAATGAAACTGTTTCCGGTTGGTTTGTGTTTTGTCGTTTTATTGGTGGAAACGTGGAATGTCTTGAATGATTCGTCTTGTAAAAAAGAGGCTTTCTGTAGAATGTGTAATTCGGTTTCTGCTGCACCTCTGCCATGGCACTTCATTACATACCAATGGGGAGTTTCGTCAGAAATTTGATTTGCCACAGCTTTTATAGCTTGGCTTATTTCTTGTTCATCAAATTTCTGTGTTGTTTTGATGGCGCGTGTGTAATCATTTTCGGTAGCCACGCTCTGGGCTATCAAGTCGGCCGATAGTCCATATTTATGTGCAGCTGAGATCCATGCTTCGGTCACGCTGTCTGGCGCAAGTGTGGATGCTGTGTTTGCCAGCGTGCCCACACCCGCAATGAGTTTGGAATATTGGTTTGCATCAAGATGTGATACGAATTCAAAAAATCCAGTAGCATATCTTTTTTCAAACTCCGTTATTATCCTTTTTTGTTGAGGGAGAATATTGACGGATTCATTGTCTGAGCATTTTGCTTGGAGACTTTCAAATGAAATCGCGGCTCCGTATACGCAATACATAAATACGGCTCTGGCTTTCCAAAGAGCACTCTTTTGCTCAAGATTTAAATTTTTTATGGCAACCAGCTCGTTAAAACTCAGTGTTGACGTCTTGGCGTTGTTATAGGATCCCAAATTTTTGAATGTGGACCTGAATCGGTCGGAGTTATCTTTGCCGTATTCTTCTTTTAAAACGGCTCGCAGACTCATTTGAAACAGTTTCGCGGTAGCAGGCGTGACGCCGGCTCTTGCTAAATAATCACCAAACCCTGATACAAATTCCGGATTGACTTTGTTGAGGTCAATTGTGGAGCTTTGAGCGTATTTTTCCAAACGGCTGAGCATGGCCAAATAGTAGCGCATTGTGCTTTTGGCTTTGGTTGCCTTGACTTTATTGCGAATGGAGTCTATTGTCACAGTTGTTAGTTCGTTCATCTGGGTCTGTCTGGATGTGAAAATTAAAACAACTGTTTTTTTTGACAATCCAATCCCTCCCCCGGAAGCTTGTGTAAATTAAACATCCGAGGATAAAATTTGTGACTATATAGGCAAAAAAGCATACAGTCTGTTATCTATTTTTATTAGGTATCTCTTGCCAAGAGATACCTAAACAGCAAGAGTTGTCATCCCTGCTTTCGGGCACAAAGGTACTAATTACTATTGAATTGTGCAATATATAATGTGGTTACAATATAGCGACATATTACCTACAAAAAAGACGAAATCGTATCATTTTTGGACAAATATTCAGTGCTTATTCTGATTTGGATTTGTATAAAACTGAACATCAAGAACGTACTAACCAATAGGTATCTCTTGGCAAGAGATTGTAAATAATCCGGCTTTGAATTGATGATGTTTTGGCAGTTGAGAGCTGTTGAACAATATTGTGAGTTAATGCCTTTGTCCGAAAAACAGTCAAGACAAGGGGAATATCTCTATTATAATGAAAATCATTGTTGTTCACTCTTGCTTTTGGGGGCTAAATGATTGAGACATCAAGAAATAAGCATCTTACGGCGCTGGATTATTTTCGTACCAAAATCAATGAATCGGAAAGTTCCAAGAGTGCTCTGAATCTCCGAAAGGCGGTGGACTCGTTTGCCCGCTTTATCTGTGGCAATGATTTGGAATTTGCTGATATTGGCGAAGTGCTATTGGGTGAGTGGGTGTCAAAACTCCTTTACGAAGGTTATACAGTAAAGACTGTGTCGTACTATATGAAATTGGTGGCATCACTTTACAACAAGGCTGTTAAAGACGGCTTGGCGGGTGCCAATGATTCATTTTCCATTCTTCAGTCTAAACTAAATGCCTCTGAGTCTTTGCGCTTTGACGGAATGATTGACTCCGGCTCTTTTGAAAAGGTGCAGGCCATAGCAAGAATGGATGTAAGTGCATGTCCAGACAGACAGTTGGCAAAAGACATATTGCTGTTTGCCATATATATGGGAGGTTTGACATTTACAGAAATATCAAATTATACGAAAGAAGATTACAAAGGCGATAGAGCCGAAATTCAAGATATAATTTCTCGGAACTCTAAGCCTCGTAACAAATATTTGTTTTCTCTGCACCAGTCGCAAACCACACAAGCCAAGATAAACCGCAGGATATCCACAATGTTGTCTGACCTGTTCAAGCGGGTGGACTTGAACATGGCAACTGTGTCAAACGACACACCGCGTCAGTTATGGTGCATATTGGCAATGCGTAGCGGAATATCGGCATCAGATATAGCAGGATATGTGGCTCCATACACGGCAACAAGTCCCATTAGTGCATTTGCAGTGCCATCCAACATTGATGAAAGCAAAAAAGAATCAATAAAAGTTCACGTTACAGAAGCGTTGTCGTGCAATCCGGTTTGCTGGTACGCAATGCAATTTCGCCGAGGTGTCACCTTTGAAGCCGTCAAAGAGCGCATGGACAATGAGGGTCTCAAAGTGGTAGAACTCTTTTATCCCATGGAGGAAATCACACGCAAGATAGGCAAAAAAATGGTGACAGAGAACAAACCGGTAATATCCGGAGTGCTGTTTTTCCGTCAGAGAGTCACAGAACTTGGCAAACTGTATGCACGTATAGGAGATCTTGCGTGGGGCTACAGGTGCACACGAGACATGCGAAGCCCATATGCTGTGATCAGTCAGGCCGAGATATCCCGCTACCAAGAAACAATCGGCACATTCTCGTCAAGCACCGAACTCTGTCCCGTAGGCACCTTTCCGCTCAGCGAAGGCGACCGCCTCGTGATAATCGGAGGAATGCTGTCCGGCTACCCGGCCACATACATAGGCGAAACCAAGACCGGCAAAGAAACCGGCAGAACCGTTTACCGTATGCTCCTCCCCGGTGACAACAAGTGCGAATGGATTGTAGAAAACGACCCCCGCCTCGTCAAAAAAATCACCGAAGCCCAGTACCGCACCCTCCTCACCAACCTCTCTATCAGCAACTAATATAATTAGATTCAGATGATTACGAAT
>CAMWXV010000173.1 GCA_947178305.1 uncultured Porphyromonadaceae bacterium
GTCCAGATATGCGAGCTGACAAGGTGTCGCTTCACAAAGAAGATGGTGTTGCTGAGTTACTTCGCTTTTATATGGGAAAGAACACCATTGAACGCCAAAATTTTATAATTGACAACTTAGTTGTAGAAGATGACACAGAAATTAGCTGATTCCAATAATATCAAAGAGCGTGTGGCTATGTTTGCAGGCACTTTTGATCCGTTTACTCGCGGGCATCTTGATATATTGCGCCGAGGATTGATGCTGTTTGACAAGGTGGTGGTGTGCATAGGGTATAACGCATCCAAAAACCGCGCTTGTGAGCAGGATTTGCTGGCACGGAAAGATTCGATACTTTGCATCGCGGGACATGACCCGAGAGTGGATGTGATAGTTCATGGTGGATTGACCGTTGATGCTGCCAGACAACACGGTGCTGTGGCGTTGTTGAGAGGTGTCCGCTCAATGAGCGATTTTGACTATGAATCGCGGCTGGCCGACATCAACAGACGGCTTACAGGCATAGAAACAGTGCTTATTGTAGCTGATCCACGGTGGGCTGGTGTAAGTTCGTCTGTTGTGCGTGAGCTTCAGTCATATGGTGCAGATGTTTCTGCCTTTGTTCCTAATGATAATGAATTGTGATTATGAAACGTAACTCTCTGTTTTTATCGTTGCTCGCCTTAATGGTTGTGCTGCCGGCTTTTGCCGACAATATGAAATTTACTCCACGACAGAAACTTGGAATGGTGGAAAACATCATTGAGAATTTCTATGTGGATTCTGTTAATGCTGACCACATGGTAGAGGAGGCCATTATTGCTATGCTAAAGACTCTTGATCCTCATTCGCAGTATTCGGATAAGGAGGAAACCAAGGCTCTTACAGAGCCGTTGCAAGGCAATTTCTCCGGCATTGGCATTCAGTTCAATATGCTTAACGACACTCTGTATGTGATTCAGCCGGTAGCAGGCGGTCCTTCTGAAAAAGTGGGTATACTTGCCGGAGACCGAATCATAGCGGCCGACGACACTGCTATCTCCGGTATGAAGATGAAAAACAGCGCCATTCAAAAGATTTTGCGAGGTCCAAAGGGTAGTGTTGTGAAAGTTACAGTGCTTCGTAAGGGTGTGTCTGAATTTCTGGAGTTTAATATTGTTCGCGATGATATACCTATTTACAGTATTGATGCTGCATATATGGTGAATGACTCGGTAGGATTTATCAAACTCACTCGGTTTGCCGAGAGTTCGGGTCGCGAAATGGCAGAGGCTGTTGGCAAGCTCAAGCGCAAAGGCATGAAGCGGTTGGTGCTTGATTTGGAAGAAAACGGCGGAGGTTATTTGTCTGCAGCTTTTGATGTGGCATCCATGTTTCTGAACAAGGGCGATTTGGTGGTATATACGCAAGGTTCCAAGATGGAACCTCACTATTTCCGGGCCGAGCGCGACGGTATGCTCGCCGATATGCCGGTTGTGGTGATGGTGAATCAGTATTCCGCTTCGGCAAGTGAGATTGTGAGTGGAGCCATTCAGGATAATGACCGTGGGGTTATTACCGGCCGTCGTACCTTTGGTAAAGGTCTTGTTCAGCGTCCGTTCCCGTTGCCCGATGGTTCTATGGTGCGTCTGACCATTCAGCGTTATTACACACCTTCCGGACGTTGTATTCAGAAACCTTATGCCGAAGGTAAAGATGAGGAGTATAGAAACGAAACATTCTCGCGACTTTCTTCCGGAGAATTGATGAATGCCGATAGCATCCATATTCCAAACTCGTTGCTTTATCGCACTTTGCGTCTTGGCCGTCCGGTATATGGTGGCGGTGGTGTGATTCCTGACAATTTTGTGCCGGTTGACACTTCTTTTTACTCTGCTTACTACCGCGATCTTGTTGCCAAAGGTTTGATTAATCGCGTGGCCACGGAATATGTTGACGAACACCGCAAGGAGTTGCGTAAAAAATATCGCAACGAAACACAGTTTGTTGAGCAGTTTGCTGTTACGGAATCCATACTACAGCATCTAATAGATCTCGGCACCAAAGACGGGGTGGTGTTTAATCAGGAGCAATACGATACTTCGCGACCTATCATAGAGCTTATTATCAAAGGTATTATTGGACGTGATATATTTGAGCAATCCACATATTTCCGTGTGGTCAATCCTATATCACCAAACTATCGCGAAGCAGTGCGCATCATATCGTCTCCGCAAGCCTATTTGTCTTACCTTTCAGTTCCGCAGCAATGAGTTCCGTATGTCATATAGTCGTAGCAGCCGGAAGCGGCACCCGCTTTGGAAGTGCTTTGCCCAAACAGTTCTGTGATCTTAATGGTCGTCCGTTGCTGATGACCACTATTGAACGCTTGCGTTATATAACACCTGAAGCGCGTATCATTTTAGTTCTTAGTGGAGAATGTGTGTCTATGTGGCAAGAGATGTGCGCATCACACTCGTTCCTTTCACCCGAAATAGTGGAGGGGGGCAATACCAGATGGCAATCGGTATGCAATGCGTTACAGTCCGTACCTTATGATGTGGATGTAGTTACAGTGCATGATGGTGCCCGCCCGGTGGTGACTCGGTCTGTGGTTGATGCTGTGATAAAGGCTGTGGAAAATGGAGCGCATGGAGCTATTCCGGCAGTTGCTGTTACAGATTCGTTGCGCATGGTTGATGATTCTGGAATGTCGCACGCTGTGGACAGGTCTGTGATGCGTGCGGTGCAGACACCGCAGGCGTTTCGTGCCCAAGAGCTGATTAAGGCATATGCCGTAGGGTATCGCCCGGAATTTACCGATGACGCTTCGGTAATGGAGTATGCCGGATTTGCTCCGCTGCATATTGTTGATGGCTCGCCGGCCAATATTAAAGTAACTCACCCTTTTGATTTGGCTGTTGCGGCCATGCTGCTTGATGTCACGCCTGCGAGCCACTGACATAAAATTTCTCAAAGGTGTAGGGCCTAAGCGTGGTGAGCTTCTTGCCAAGGAGCTTGGCATTGCCACTTGCCATGACCTGCTCTATCATTTTCCGTCGCACTATGTTGACCGCACATCCACCTACAAGATTTCTTCTTTCTCCGGGGATATGCCCATGGTGCAGGTCAAGGGGGTGTTTGTCAACTTTACTGTGCATGGAGAAGGTGCCAAAACGCGGCTCGTAGGGCTTTTTTCCGATGGCGAACGCACTATGGATGTGGTGTGGTTTCGCCGTATAAAGGAGATAAAATCGGCATATCGTCCCGGTAATGAGTATGTGATCTTCGGCAAGCCGACTGGTTTTAACGGGCGTTGGTCAATGGTGCATCCAGAGGTGGATTCTGTGACAAATGCGGCAGCGTCTACAGGATTGAGGGGCGTATATCCGCTAACAGAAAAACTTCGTCAGCGTGGTATCGGATCCCGCACACTGTTTCAA
>CAMWXV010000174.1 GCA_947178305.1 uncultured Porphyromonadaceae bacterium
CTGAGATTGTGGCCATGAAATGTGGCATAGGCAAAGTACACGCCGCTTTGGGCACATTTGTCATGATCGAGAACTTTGCACCAAAATTGATTATCAATACCGGTGTGGCCGGAGGCACTGGCGGAAACGCCGGCATACTTGACGTGGTCGTTGGTACACGCATAGCCTATCACGATGTATGGTGCGGCCCTGAGACAGAATGGGGCGATGCCGCCGGATGCCCTCGTTTTTTCCACACCGCCGATTTTGTCAACTCCCTGCCGTGCATCCATGAGGGCGATACCGTGAAACACGGTCTTGTATGCTCCGGTGATATTTTTGTGAGCCGTCCCGAAGATGTGGAACGAATCAAAAATCTATATCCCGATGTTGACGCAGTGGATATGGAATCAGGTGCAATAGCTCAGGTATGCTATCTCTACAATGTGCCATTTGCCTGCATGAGGGTAATCAGCGATACCCCCGGAGCCGACGACAATATAGCTCAGTATGAGAACTTCTGGGAGGAAGCGCCCAAGCACACATTTGACATGCTGCGTCAAGTGATTCACGAACTCTCCAATAACGAAAATGCAGGATTGAAGTGGAAAAAATAGCATCATTCACAATAAATCATCTTACCCTGTTGCGTGGTGTGTATGTGTCACGTAAAGACACTACGCCATCGGGCGACGTGATAACCACTTTTGACATACGTATCACAGAACCCAACCGTCAACCGGCCTTATCGCCACAGGTGCTTCATGCCATGGAGCATCTTGCAGCCACATTTCTGCGAAACCATCCCATATGGGCCGACAAGGTCGTGTATTGGGGACCTATGGGATGCTGCACCGGCAACTATCTGCTGCTGTCAGGCGACTACACCTCGGCCCAGATACTTCCGTTGATTATTGAAACCATGCAATTTGTGGCCAATTTTGAAGGCGAAGTGCCAGGAGCCACCCCTCGCGACTGCGGCAATTTCTCGTTTATGGATCTTGACGGCGCACGACTTGAGGCACGCCGTTATCTTGACGAGGTGCTGCTGTGCGCCACAGATGCCAACCTTTACTACCCTGCCGATTGAAGGATATTCCACACATACGAGGCAAATTCTATATTGCAAAATTCATTGCCGAGGGCGAGCACGAAACACAAGATTTCAAATATGCCATCAGCGATGCCCGCAAAATAGCACGTTCCATATCAGCCTTCGCCAACAACAGCGGAGGCCGATTGCTTATAGGCGTGAAAGACAACGGAGCCGTAGCCGGAGTACGCAACGAGGAGGACATATATATGGTTGAGGCCGCGGCCCAGCTCTATTGCCGTCCGGCTCAAGATTTGCACATCACAGCGTTCACCACCGAAGGTGGCGCGGTGGTAATAAGAGCCGAAATATCCAAAAGCCCCATACGCCCGGTACAGTCGCAAGAACCCGACGGAAGCTGGAGAGCATATTACCGTGTCAAAGATGAAAATATAATGGCACACCCGCTAATGGTGCGCTCATGGAGAAAAGAATCATCCGCCGAAGGGCTGACCATGGCTCTGAGCGAAGCGGAGCAAGGAGTGTTGCGTTATCTCCGTTCAGTATCATCAGCATCAGTAGAGCAAATCATGATAGAAGCATCACTCAGCAAGCGCACAGCCGAAGAAATCATTGTGCGCCTCGCCACTATCGGCGTTATACGTTTCGTTTATGCCCGGTCATGCTTTGAATTGACAACAGCTGATAGTGAATAACCTCTCAAACAGAACCTAATCACAAACCATAACCATTATGAAAAAAGTTTTATTATCAGTAGCAATCATGCTTATTTCCAGCATAATTGCCCCTGCCCAAAGCAGCATTTTCAACAATCCTAACAACGAGAGTTATTTCGGATTACGAATTGGAGCAGATATAGCCTGTCCTGGCAATATCACTATTGATAATTTTGGTATCAGCACATTCAAAGTCGGTGGCGGCATAGAATTTGGTGGTATTTACAACATACCGGTTGTTGCCAACTTCTATATTGAGCCGGGATTTAAATTATTCTACGACACTTATTCAATAAAAGATGATTATATCAAAGCTATTGGAAACGGAATCAAAAGCATGTCAATTGAAAAATTCGGTATGCGCATTCCCATAATGGCAGGTTACCATTTTGATTTCACTGACGACATTAAAGTATCGGTATTTACCGGACCGGAACTGGAAGTCGGATTCTACGGCAATGGCGAAACAAAAGGAAAAAACATTAAAGTATCAGAGAACATTTATAATGAAGATGGCGGGATGAATCGCGTAAATCTACTGTGGAGCATCGGAGCCGGAATATCCTACAAACACTTCTATTTGGGTGTGAACGGAGGCATTGGTATGCTAAATATGCTAAACAACGATTATGCAAAAATGCATGAAAACCGAGTATCATTAAATCTCGGATATAATTTCTAATTGAGATATTAAAAGATCAAATTTACCGCATATATACGCACAACTCTGATCATATTAATCACTTTTGAGTATTGAGGATGATTAAAATACTCGTTTTTCGGTATTGTGAATGCTTTTATACGGTAGTAACTTTGCAATCGGATAAGTAAACGAATAAAGATAATGTAATCTATCGCTAAGCAGTGCGACCGCTGAGAAGCCGGCAGCACTGCTACGTTTTTGTTTACAAACTAAGATTCAGCATCGGCTTCCTTTATAATCAACAATGTGTCACCAACTTGAAGTCGGCGCTTGCCATTTGGCACTATATAATTACCGTTGCGTTTTATCATCATAACCAACCCACCATTCGGCAAACTTATACTGCTCAAAGTATTGCCGTCAGCCAAATGTTTGTCCGTGAGCACAAGGGTTTGCAATGATGTGGGATGTTCATCAGCAAATTCCACACCAAAATCAGAATCGTCCTCAACAGAATTGTCAATCAACTTGAGTCTGCGTGCCGACGCTATCACCGTAGTGCCCTGCAACAACAGCGAAAGCAATGTCACAAAAAATACTATATTAAAAATTTGACTTGCTCCCGGAACATCGGCTACCACCGGATATGTGGCAAATATTATTGGAACCGCACCTCGTAGACCAACCCACGACACAAATGCTTTGGTACGAGCACCTATACTCCTGAAAGGCGACAAGCAAAGCCACACGCTGACAGGTCGCCCAACAAATATCATAAACAGCGCTATGATAAATGATACAGCAGCCACAGAAAGCATCTCGTGAGGATTGACCAACAATCCAAGCATCAAGAACACCACTATCTGAGCCAACCAAGTCAATCCGTCCATGAATTTGGCAATACTACGATTATATGGCAATGAAGCATTGCCCAACAATATTCCGCATATATACCCCGCAAGATAGCAGTTACCTCCAAGCGCCGGTGTGGCAGAGAATGTCAAGAAC
>CAMWXV010000175.1 GCA_947178305.1 uncultured Porphyromonadaceae bacterium
TCATTACACAATGAACACAGACACTATTGGTACTTGGGCAGGACTTGTATGGAGCGCCCTCAACAAAGCTGATGTACTTGATAACAAGCAGATCAAAAAGATCACCAAACTCAAAGATAAAGAATTTTATGCCGCTTTGGGCTGGTTGGCTCGCGAAGGCAAGATCACTTTCAAAGAAAGCGGTGACAGCAAAGAACTCCTTGTTTCTTTGGTACAGGAATAATAACAGCGATATTTTTTGCTAAAACAAAAATTAGCGGATTCTGTCATTGCGACATTATCCGCTAATTTTTAACTAATAGATTTTTTTAATGGAAGGTTTAGTCATACGCAACACAGGCAGTTCTTATTTTGTAGTTACAGAGACCAACGATATTGTAGAATGCAAGATCAAAGGCAATTTCCGTCTCAAAGGTATACGAACCACTAATCCGGTGGCTGTTGGCGACAAGGTACGCATAAAAATAAATGCCGACAGTTCTGCATACATTACGGAAATACATCCACGCAAAAATTATATAATACGTCGTGCAAGCAACCTATCAAAAGAATCACATATTTTGGCTGCCAACCTTGATCAAGTATTTCTTATAGTCACACTTGCACAGCCATTCACATCCACCACATTCATTGACCGCTTTCTTGCCACTTGTGAGGCCTATGGCGTGCCGGCTGTGCTTGTCATAAACAAAGTGGATCTTATAACAACTCCTGAGGACATTGAATTACTTGACCTGGTGACGAACCTTTACACATCCATAGGGTATCCGGTGGTACATACTTCGGCCCAGACCGGACATGGTATTGACCAGCTCAACGCTATGCTTGAAAACAAAATAACTTTATTGTCCGGCAACTCCGGGGTAGGCAAATCGTCTCTTATCAATGACATACTTCCTGATGCCAATCTGCGCACCGGAGAAATATCACACACGCATCATACCGGTATGCATACAACCACTTTTTCTGAAATGTTTGCACTACCTCAGAAAGGATACATCATTGACACCCCAGGGGTAAAAGGATTCGGAACAATTGACTTTGAGCGAACTGAAGTGGGACATTACTTTCCGGAAATTTTCAAAACAAGCCATGAGTGCCGTTACAACAACTGCACTCATACGCATGAGCCAGGATGCGCTGTGCTTGAAGCCGTGGAAAACTGCTTGATATCTCAATCCCGTTATGCTTCATACCTGAGCATACTTGACGACAACGATCCGGAGAAATATCGCAAACCATTTTAGCACAAATGTTACAAATCAAATATTAACATCTGCTATTAACAATTTTTTTCATACCTTTGCAGCCTCCAAACCGTATAGCGGTTTGCGACAGTGGATTTAGTAAACTATAATAACCAAATTTCATCACAAGGTATGAATTTATCAGGACCTATTGATTTCAAGCCGAAACTGTTTTCGGCTCTTGCGCATTACAGCTTTAAGAAATTCAAGGCCGACCTCATAGCCGGCCTTGTGGTAGGTATAGTAGCATTGCCTCTTGCCATTGCATTCGGCATTGCAAGCGGTGTTAGCCCTACGGTAGGCTTAATCACTGCTATAATAGGCGGCTTTACTGTGTCGGCATTGGGCGGATGCTCCGTACAGATAGGCGGACCTACCGGGGCTTTCATCGTGATAGTTTATAATATTATTGCCCAATACTCTCTTGAGGGGCTGGCAATCGCAACACTTATGGCAGGGTTGATACTGGTAATGATGGGCGTGTTTCATCTTGGCACGGTTATCAAATTTATCCCCTATCCTATCGTTGTGGGGTTCACCGCCGGTATAGCTCTGACAATCTTTTCAACTCAGATCAATGATTTTCTTGGTCTTGGACTAAGGAATATGCCAAGCGAGTTCATTCCCAAATGGGGTGTATACTTACAAAACCTTGACCAAATCAATTGGACTACATTTGCAGTAGGCGCAGTGTCGTTGCTCATAATCATATTGACACCCAAGATATCCAAGAAGCTGCCCGGAGCTCTTATTTCTATAATAATCGTGACCGCAGGCGCTTACTTATTGCAACTGCTTTATCCAGAACTTCACGTTGACACAATCGGAGACCGATTCGGCAACCTTCCCACTGATATTCCAGAGCCTCACGGATTTGAACTGAACATGGCCACAATCAACCAGCTGCTTCCATCTGCATTCACAATAGCAATGCTTGGAGCCATAGAATCACTTCTATCTGCAACAGTGGCCGATGGTGTAACCGGCTCCCGCACCAATTCCAACACAGAGCTTATAGGTCAAGGCATGGCAAATATTGTGGTGCCATTTTTCGGTGGTATTCCTGTTACAGGCGCCATCGCCCGTACAATGACCAATATAACAAATGGCGGTCGCACCCCAGTGGCCGGTGTGATACATGCGTTGGTACTATTGCTGATATTTCTCTTCTTGATGCCATTAATCAATCTCGTGCCAATGGCCTGCCTTGCAGCCGTATTAATAATGGTAAGCTACAACATGAGTGGATGGCGTACAGTACGTGGCATCTTGAAAAACCCCAAAAGCGACATAACAGTGCTTGCTGTAACATTCCTGCTAACCGTTATTTTTGATTTGACCATAGCTATAGAAATAGGTATGCTACTGGCTGTAATCCTATTCTTGCGTCGTGTTATGGAAAACACTCAAATTAAAGTGTACAGCGAACAACTTGACATAACAGAAGGCACAGAAGCTTCCACACATGAGTTACTCAATGTGGCCACCGGAGTAGAAATCTATGAAATAGATGGTCCATTCTTTTTTGGTGTGGCAACAAAATTTGATGAAATCATGCGAACATCCATGGCAACAAAGCCTATTGTAAGAATCTTGCGCATGCGAAAAGTTCCATTTATAGATGCTACCGGTGTACATAACCTGGAAATTGTGATACGCTCTTCGCAAGCTGAAGGTATCCACGTGGTGTTGTCGGGAGTAAATCCCAATGTACATAAAGTACTGGAACATGCGAATATTGAAGCTCTTGTCGGTGCAGATCATATATGCGACCACATATCAAAAGCCGTAGAGCTGGCAAACAGAATTGCTCAACAATCTCAACCAATTTCTCTACAACAAAATAGCTAGCTCATTATAAGCCACTTGGTGGAACACAACAGAAACCTGATTAGTTAAAATAAATTGTATTGAAAATACATAATTTTTCTTTTTTTTGCTAATCATGAAAATTCCCTAAAAAAAATCATAATTTTTGTTTGGTGTATTGACTTTTTGTATTACCTTTGTGGCGTTTTTGAAGCTAAAAATATTGTTTTATTATTTAATCTTAAAAAGAAAATGAAAAAGTTAGTTTTAATGCTTGCTGTTGTATTCAGCGCATCTCTTTTCTCT
>CAMWXV010000176.1 GCA_947178305.1 uncultured Porphyromonadaceae bacterium
TTATCTGTGGCTGACCTTGCCTATGGTTGGGGTGTGCTTGACAGAGAAGTATTCGTGTCATTATGGATTGTGATTTTTGCTCTTCTTGGTTTATATCTTCTTGGCAAAATCAAGTTCTCGCATGATTCGGATCTGGACTTTGTGTCAATACCTCGCTTTTTTCTTGCTTTGGCATCATTTGGCTTTGCTGTGTATTTGGTGCCCGGGTTATGGGGTGCTCCGCTTAAGGGCGTAAGCGCATTTGTGCCACCATTGTACACACAGGATTTTAACTTATATGAGGGTGGTAAGTTTATGGAGTTTCATGACTATGATGAAGGTATGGAATATGCATCCAAAAACAATCGTCCTGTGTTGATTGATTTTTCAGGTTACGGTTGTGTGAATTGCCGCAAAATGGAGGGAGCCGTATTTGACACCCAAGAGGTAAGCAATGCGATAAAAGAGAATTTTGTTCTAATCAAATTGATGGTAGATGATAAAACATCGCTTGCCAAGCCTATTACTGTGATAGAAAATGGCAAAAAAATCAAACTTGAAACAGTGGGTGATAAATGGAGCTACTTACAGCGTTATAAGTTTGCTGCATCTACTCAACCATATTACGTGATACTTGACAACCAAGGTAATGCTTTGGCAAAACCTTATTCGTATAATGAAAATGTGGCCGAGTTTATGTCCTGGCTTGAAACAGGGTTGAAGCAATATGCCACTTCAATCAAAAATTGATATGCATACACGCGAAGAGAAAATAGAAGCCATAGGAAAGGTGATTGACACTCTTGATGTACTGAGAGTGAAATGCCCGTGGGATAAAAAGCAAACCAATGAGTCACTACGTCCATATACCATAGAGGAGGTTTATGAGCTTTGTGAAGCTTTGATAAAAAATGATTCGCCGAATATATCCAAGGAATTGGGAGATGTGTTACTGCATGTTCTTTTTTATGCCAAGATTGGTGAAGAGAAAGGTGAATTTGATATAGCAGATGTAGCAAATGCATTGAACAGCAAGTTGGTGTTTCGCCATCCCCACGTGTTTGGAGATGTGTCAGCTTCTACGGCACATCAAGTAGAAGTTAATTGGGAGCGTATAAAGTTGAAGGAGCATGATGGTAACAAAACGGTGTTGGCCGGAGTTCCGTCCTCATTGCCTGCTCTTATCAAGGCATATCGCATTCAGGAAAAGGCTGCCAATGTTGGCTTTGATTGGGAGCACCCAGAACAAGTGTGGCAGAAAGTGAAGGAAGAGATTGCCGAATTTGAAACAGAAGTGGTAAATGGAGACAAGGATAGAATGGAACAAGAGATGGGCGATTTGTTTTTTGCCTTAATCAATGTTTCCAGACTGTATGGTATTCTTCCAGAGAATGCACTTGACAGGACGAATCATAAATTCATCAACAGATTCAATTATATAGAGATGAAAGCTCGTGAGATGGGAAAAAATCTCAAGGATATGACTCTTGGTGAAATGGATGAACTTTGGAATGAAGCCAAATCACTGAATTTATGAAAAGAAAAGCTTTGTGGTTGATTGCAGGTATGTGTTACTTGCCAATGCTGAGTAAGGTAATACATACATACGACACTCAAAGTTCCGGCTGTATAAGGGCTTTGGTGGACAGTATAGACTGTCGTAATGATTTGACAAGAGTGTATGTCAGGCTTAAAGGTGTTCCGCATACATCATCACGTATTGACAATGTGACCATGCAAGCCGAATCCACAATATTGACCATGAATGATATTGATGGAGTGGATGTAAAACGATGGTTTCAATGGGAGGACTCACCATATATACCAATAGAGATAGATTTCGCCCCATTGAAAAAACAATGTGAGAGACTTGTGTTTACGATCTAAACGCCTAATGGCAATGCCACTTGGGTGGATACTGAAACTAAAAACAAAAATAAGTGAAACTTTGCATCACCGAGAAACCAAGCGTGGCAAAAGACATAGCCTCAATTTTGGGTGCGAATGTTCGTCGCGATGGTTATTATGAAAATGACCAGTATAAAGTGACTTGGACATATGGCCATCTTTGTACCCTTAAAGAACCGGCGGACTACACAGACAGATGGAAACGATGGAGTATGTCGGTACTGCCGATGATACCACCAAAGTTTGGTATAAAGGTGATTGACGATGATGGCATAAAGCGACAGTTCAAGGTAATAGAAACACTTATATCCGAAGCTGAGGAGGTTATTAATTGCGGTGATGCCGGCCAGGAGGGAGAGCTTATCCAACGGTGGGTGATGCAAAAAGCAGGAATCAAGTGTCCGGTAAGGCGATTGTGGATTTCATCTCTCACGGATGAGTCCATTCGTGATGGGTTCAAACAACTCAAACCTGAACAAGATTTTAATAATCTGTATTACGCCGGTTTGTCAAGAGCCATCGGTGACTGGATACTGGGACTTAATGCCACAAGGCTTTACTCATTAAAATATTCAGAACCGGGCAAAGTATTGTCAATAGGGCGAGTTCAAACACCAACATTGTCGTTGGTTGTGCAGCGACAAATGGAAATTGACAATTTTGTGCCTGAAGATTATTGGGAAATCAAAACATTGTATCGCGGTGTGACTTTTAACAGCACTGCCGGACGTTATAAAAGTGAACAGGATGCAACATCTGCAATGCAACTTATCACAGGAGTTCCTTTGATAATCTCGGATGTACAAGGCAAGGTTGGCAAAGAAGCTCCATTACGACTGTTTGATTTGACCTCACTACAAGTGGAGTGTAACAAAAGATGGGGATGGAGTGCTGATGAAAGTTTAAAACTGATACAGTTGCTGTATGAAAAGAAAGTTACTACATATCCTCGTGTAGACACAACTTATCTCAGTGATGACATATATCCAAAGGTGCCGCAAATATTAAAACAAATGACGCCATATGCCAATTTGACGGCATTGTTATTGGAACGTAAACTGCCCAAAAGCAAAAAGGTGTTTGACAACTCCAAGGTGACGGATCACCATGCTATAATCCCTACCGGAGTGGCTCCCTCCACACTTCAAGGCAATGAGCGGAAACTGTATCATTTGATAGCATTACGCTTTATAGCGGCATTTTATCCCGATTGTGAATTTCACAGCACGACAGTGAATGCCAAGATCGGTGATGCTGAATTTAAAGCGACCGGCAAGGTTATTACAAAACCGGGCTGGAAGGTTGTATATTCGTCGTCAAAGGAAGATGAAACAACGGATTCTGATAAAGATAACGTATTGCCTGAATTCACAATTGGCGAAAGTGGACCACATGAGCCATCGCTCCTCAAAAAGGTGACAC
>CAMWXV010000177.1 GCA_947178305.1 uncultured Porphyromonadaceae bacterium
TGTATAAGAGACCTGTATAGTGATAATAATACTAATAGTTTCCTTGGCATGCTTTATGGTTTCACAAATATGGGGTGCCGTAATATTTATAAAGAAAGGTAAGGTTCCCTATCTGTGGAGGCGGTATAAAAAGATGATATATCTATTTCGCTATACCGGCATTGGATTGTGCGTGGTTGGTATTGTTATTTATATTGTGATATTTGCAGCTCATAAACTCCCGTTAACATAAATAAAAATCAGGGGTAATACCAATTGGTACTACCCCTAAAAAAATATCGGTAAAATATTAGTCTGTAATGGGATGATATTGCACAAAAGCTTCAATAGCTTCATATGATGCAAGGCCAAGTTTTTCGTATAACTTAGCAGTAGCCCTGTTACGCTCTTCTGCGCGTTGCCAGAACAAGCGGTCATCGTCACCCAAGAACGGGGCATTTTCCATTTGGCTTTGATGCTTAAGAATAGAATTGCGTTTGAATCGAAGCTCCTCAGGAGAAATAGGCACAGCCATTTCAATATGGTCAATTTCCCATTCTGCCCATGCTCCGCGATACATCCATATACGACAATCTTTCATCCAGTCTTCATTACGGAGCTCATACAAGGCCGCGAGAACAGCATCAGTACATACACGGTGAGTGCCATGAGGATCGGCCAAGTCTCCAGCTACGAATATCTCATGAGGCTTAACATCTTCAAGTAATTTCTTGACAATGTTAATGTCTTTTTCTGAAAGATCCCCCTTTTTGATAGCTCCTGTTTCATAGAACGGTAAGCGCAAGAAATGGATGTTTTCATGTTTTACACCAATGTAATGGCAAGCGATAGTAGCTTCTGCCTGACGAATCATAGTTTTGATTTCGCGGATTTCTGCAGTATCCATTTCTCCGGCTTTCTTCTGTGATACAAAACTACCAACCTCAGTAGATAGTTTTTCGTAACCGGCAGTGTTGAAATCAAACATAGGAGCAATCTTATCCATCATCAAGAAGTAACGCATCATATCTTCATCGCCCACAGCAATGTTTCCTGATGTTTCGTAAGCTACATGTACATCATGTTTCTGATCAACAAGACGCTTAAGGGTGCCACCCATGGATATTACATCGTCATCAGGATGGGGGGAGAATACAATCACTCGTTTAGGGTAGGGGTTAGCTCGTTCTGGACGATATGTATCGTCTGCATTGGGCTTGCCACCAGGCCATCCTGTAATAGTGTGTTGAAGATCGTTGAAAATCTTGATATTTACATTGTATGCAGAACCATACAATGCAAGAAGCTCACCGAGTCCCCAATCATTGTAATCCTTGTCAGTCAGTTTGAGAATTGGTTTGCCTGTCATTTCGCAAAGCCATACAATGGCGCGACGAATTAATTTGTCGTTCCATTCGCAGGAGGTTACTTTCCAAGGCTGAGATATGCGGGTAAGGCTCTCGGCAGCAGGAAGGTCTACCACAACTTTGGCATGTGGATGATTTTGCAAGAAAGATGCAGGAACCATTACCGAAGAGGGCTCTTCTACAGCTTTTTTGATTATGTCAGCACGGTTTTCACCCCAAGCCATAGTCACGATGCGATTGGCAGACAACAGATTGGCAATACCCAATGTTATTGCTGTGGTTGGAGCGTTTTCGCAATTGAATTCTGAAGCTATGTTATGGCGAGCCTCACTACCCAATAAAACAAGACGGCAGAATGAAGAAGCTGCTGATCCCGGTTCATTGTATGCCAAAGAACCGGTTTGGCCGATTTCACAAACTGTGAGATCTATGCCTCCGGCATCTTCTATAGATTTTTCATAAGCTTTGCAAATGTCATACATGTTCTCCTTGGTGACATCACGACCAATTGTATGTATGTTTTCAGGTTTGATGTTCACGTGGTCAAGAAGAACCTCCTTAAGACGAGTCAAAGTGCTTGGTCCATTCTGAATTAATGGAAAGAACTCACTAATGTTATAAACCACGACATTTGAAAAATCAACCAATCCTTTTTTATAAAGGCTTATCAAGGCTGCATAAGCACTATGAGTGCTGATACCTGAGCCAAGAGCAAGCACGCATTTGCCTTTTTGCTCTACGCTACGTTTGATGTTTTTGGCAATTTGGGCAGCAACATATTCGCTACCATCAACAGCTGATTCAAAAATTCGGGTGTATACCTTCTCATCGCGAGTCAATGCCGCCAACTCTATTTCACCTTGAGGATCATAGTAGCGGCGCGGAATGCGATCCAACTTGATTTGTGAACTAAGATTAGTTTTCATATAATATGATACTATAATTGATTTAGGTCATGGTTAAATGCACACAAAGTTACATAGAATTTAATTAACTGCAACATCTAATTTTTGCAAAAAAACAATTTAATTTCTATTTTTGTGCAAAACTAATACCTAATAACAAAATTAGAACTGACAATGAGACTAATCATCGAACCTGATTATGACAACGTAAGCCGCTGGGCGGCGAGCTATGTTGCCGCTCGAATCAACGAAGCTAATCCAACTGCTGAACACCCATTTGTCTTGGGATGTCCCACAGGAAGCTCACCCCTTGGCATGTATCGTCATCTCATAAAACTGAACAAAGAAGGTAAAGTGTCGTTCAAACATGTTGTTACATTTAACATGGATGAATATTGTGGCATACCTCGTGATCATGAGCAGAGCTACTACACATTTATGTGGACCAATTTCTTCAATCAGATTGACATTCTTCCTGAGAATGTCAACATACTCAATGGCAATGCTGAAAATCCGTTGGAGGAATGTGCTCGCTATGAGGAGAAAATCAAGAGCTATGGAGGAATTGACTTGTTCCTTGGCGGTGTAGGCCCTGATGGTCATATCGCATTCAACGAGCCTGGATCATCACTCACATCCAAGACCCGCATGAAGACTCTTACTCAAGACACTATCATTGCGAATTCACGATTCTTCGACAACAATGTTGATCTTGTGCCTAAGACTGCACTCACTGTTGGTGTTGGCACAATTATGGCAGCTAAGAGTGTGTTGTTGATAGTGAATGGACATAACAAAGCTCGTGCTTTACGTCATGGCGTAGAAGGAGGAATAAGCCAAATGTGGACAATCTCTGCACTTCAAATGCATCCCAAGGCACTCATCGTTGCTGATGACGCTGCTTGCGAAGAGCTTAAGGTAGGAACATACCGCTATTTCAAAGATATTGAAAGCGCTAATCTTGATCCCGAAACTCAACTTTAAGTAGAAATTAATAAAAAGGAATAGCCGGTCATTTGACCGGCTATTCCTTTTTATTCTATAT
>CAMWXV010000178.1 GCA_947178305.1 uncultured Porphyromonadaceae bacterium
CCAAACACATCAGCCATGCTACCGGATTGTGTTGACTCTTGGTTTGAACTTGTGTTTTTAACTCTTTGCTTTGCAAGAGCGAGAGAGTGGTTATAATCCTTTTCGGCCGAACGGTCGCCCATAAGGCGCTTTATGTCAAAGCGAAGAAAATAAGCTGCGGCAAGATCCGGATATGCCTTTATCACCTTGTTTACATCATTAAGAGCGTCTTTGAAGTCGCCTTTTTCTTTGAGTACTATTGCACGATTATACAAAGTGCGATAGTCGTTGGGATATAACGCTATAACTTGATTGAGGTCTTCTATGGCGCGGTTGTAGTCATGAACTTCCGCGCGCATCAAAGCTCGGTTGTAAAGAGCCACTGCGTTTAGTGGATCAAGCTGTACGGCATAATCATAATCGCTCATGGCACCATAATAATCATCGGTTTGATGGCGAAGATATGCGCGGTTAATGAAATATCCGGCATAGCGCGGTTGAAGCTTGATGGCTTCATCCATGTCGGCAAGAGCTTTTTGATAGTCTCCATGAGAATTAATGGCAATATCGGCGCGCATTACATAGCCATTGACTGCATTTTTGTTTATTTCCAGGGCTTTGTCAATGTCTTTTATCGCTTGAGTGGTGTCTTTGAGAGACAGATATAGTTTGGCCCGGCCAAGATAACCGCTATCAAATCGCGGATGATGATTTATGAGATTATTAAAAGCCTCTTCGGCCTGGTCGTACTCTTTCAGCTCTTCAAGTGCTAATGCCTTGTTGAACAGGATTCCTCGGTTTTCCGGCAAGATTGACAAGGCTTTATTGTAGTCGTCCACGGCTTCTTTGGTTTTACCCAAATTCTGCCGTATTGCACCACGAAGCTCATATGCATCGGTGATAAAGGGGTTGTGTTCAATAGCGGTGGACACATCGGCCTCCGCTCCAATAAAGTCGTCAAGATTAAATTTCGCCAATGCCCTGAAGAAGTAAGGTTGGGCAAGATACGGTTTGGCTGCTATGACTTGGTTGAAATATTGTATTGATAAAACGTAGTCTTCAAAATAAAGTGCGTTACGACCTATTTTCAGCACTTGCTCGGTATTGATTTGTGCTGTTGAAGAAAGTGTTGCGAGTACAAAAAAAGCTGAGTACAGTAATTGACGAAGTTTCATAAACACAAAAGTATGAAATAAGGATTTCTATACGTATTGTTTTTAGTGAAAACTTGCTAAATTTGAGGCATGAAACGCTTTTTATATTTGATTGTAGCAGTTGCCGTCAGTTTCATTTGCAATGAAACAATGGCGTCCTCTATGGATGACAAACTTGAACAGTTGGGGTTTGTTAATGTAAAATCAGTGGATGCAGATATTGTAGTGGATTTGATGTATGCTTCCGCTAATAATTTTGTTGGCAAAACAATGTATGAGACATTGACTGGCGCATATTTGCACCCTGATGCTGCTGTGGCATTGAAAAAGGCGCAACAGGCATTGAAAACATTGCACCCTGATTTGACATTGAAAGTGTTTGATGCTGCTCGTCCAATGTCGGTACAACGAACCATGTATAATGTTGTTCGTGGCACATCAAAAGCACGTTATGTAAGCAATCCGGCAAATGGTGGAGGGTTGCACAACTATGGATTGGCTGTGGATATTACAATTGTTGACAATCATGGCCAAGAGCTTGATATGGGCACGCATGTTGACTATCTTGGCAAAGAATCCAACATTGATAAAGAAAATGAATTGGTTTCTGCCGGTAGGATTTCAAGGCAAGCTCAGCTTAACAGACAATTGCTCCGTAAGGTGATGGCAAAGGGAGGTTGGAAGCCATTGAAAAGCGAGTGGTGGCATTTTAATATTTGCACGCGTGCTCAGGCTCGTATAAAATACCGAATATTGGACTTTTGAAAACAAATCACAACGATAAGGAATTTGATTGTTTTTTGGCGCTTATAGTTGGTGAAAATAAACGAAATGCTTAACTTTGCATTAAGCAGCCGGGCATTTCGTCGCTCACTGATGAATATGCGGTGTGAGGAAAGTCCGGGCAACATAGAGCACCATATTTCTTAACTGGAAGCTGTGGGTGACCGCAGAGTAGTGTGACAGAAAACAACCGCCTTTGTTCCAAGAACCGAGGTAAGGGTGAAAAGGTGAGGTAAGAGCTCACCGGGTGGCATAGTGATATGTCGCGCCGCATGCCTTATGGGTTGCAAGGCCAAGTATACCGACATTTAAGGGTTGCTCGCCCATTGTCGGGGGGTAGGCTGCTAAAGCCTGCGGGTGACTGCAGGCTCAGATAAATGACGAAACACTATGGTGTCCCCGCGAGGGTAGTGCCATAGTTGACATAACCCGGCTTATCGCCCGGCTGCTTTTTCTATTTTAATTTGTAATTTATGTTTCGCTGCGTAGGTATGTGAATTAAATTGCGTACATTTGCGTTTTGATGCTTGATATGTTATGGACAGTATTGAATTCACTTCTGCAGAGAAACTTGCGCTTCGGTCAAGTTATCGCACTTTGCGAGAACTGACCTCTGATGTTATAACCGCTCAGGATGCCAAGCAACTAAGGATGCTTGTACATGCCGGTGCCCAAGAAAATCTGTTTGGTCGAACCCGTTTTGGGCATCACCCTGTGCTACATTCATTGAGTGTGGCTATAGAGTTGTGTGGCAGCATGGGTGCGGACCGCAATATGGTGCTTGCTGTGTTGTTGTACAACCTTGGTGTGGATATGGATAATGACAATCATGATATTCAAACATTGATACGAGGGTTGCGCAAGGTGTCAAGCCTTTATAGCAAGCAGGCAACGGTGAAAAGTGACAATTTTAGAAAATTGCTTCTTACATTTGCCGAGGATATAAGGGTTATAATAATAATGATTGTGGATCGCCTTGTGCTAATGAAAGCCATCAATCATCATCCGGCAGAGGATTTGGTGAGAGAAGTGGCTTTTGAGGCAAGCTACCTTTATGCTCCATTAGCACACAGGTTAGGTCTTTATAAAATCAAAAGTGAGCTGGAGGATATGTCGCTTAAATATACCGATCGCGATATGTACTCCAGAATAGCACGTAAACTTAATGAAACCAAAAAAAGTCGTGACGCTTATATTGAGTCTTTTATAGCTCCGGTCAAAGAGGCTCTTATAAAACAAGGACTTAAATTTGACATCAAGGGACGAACAAAATCCATATTTTCAATATGGAATAAAATGAAGAAGCAAAACACGGATTTGGATCATATATATGATTTATTTGCGATACGTGTGATTCTTGATGTTG
>CAMWXV010000179.1 GCA_947178305.1 uncultured Porphyromonadaceae bacterium
GGGAGCAGCAGAATTATCATACACCGAATCGCTGAGCTCAACAATGAACCCCTCGTTTTCAAGGCGCTGCACAGCTTCGTCATAAGACACACGGCGCACATCAGGCACCTCTAAATATTTGCCATGGTCAGTCCATACGTCAAGCCATACAGTGGCAAACCACAGCAACAAAATGCCAAGCACAACCATCGCCAACAAATTGACGAGTATCTTCATGCCGAACTTCATCGGCTTCTTGGGCGTTTCGGTAGTCATATGGCTGATTATTTTTTCTGTTTTTTCACAGGATCGCAAGTCAGACCGACCCCGAGTTTTTTAAACACTTTGTGATCCACCTCTCCAAGCATCACGGTGCAGTGCACCTGACATCCGTCAAGCTCAGGAAGCACCTCAAGAGCCCTGCGACAATTCTCGTCATGCGTACTGAGCACTGAAAGAGCCACAAGCACCTCGTCGGTGTGCAAACGTGGGTTACGGCTTCTCAGATATTGAATCTTGGTATGCTGGATAGGCTCTATCATATGCTGCGGTATCAGCTTTACGCCATGATCAATACCAGCAAGATGCTTTACCGCGTTCAGAATCAAGGCTGCACTCGGGCCAAGAAGCGCACTTGTTTCAGCAGTTATAATAGTACCATCGCTCAACTCAATGGCCGAACATGGCACACCGCTACGTTCGGCTCGCTCGCGGGCAGCCACCGTTGTTCTGCGGAACGCCGTATCAATCTTGGCCTGCTTCATGAGCAATGCTATTTTATTCACTTCGTTCTCGTTGCCATCGCCAAGAGCCATGCGATCCAATGCATTGTAATAGCGGCGTATTATCTCGTCCTTGGAAGCCTTGCAGCAAACCTCATCATCATTGATGCAGAACCCTACCATATTCACCCCCATGTCGGTAGGTGATTTGTATGGATTCTCACCATATATTCCTTCAAACAATGCATTCAGCACAGGAAATATCTCAATGTCGCGATTGTAGTTGATTGCCGTCTTACCATATGATTCAAGATGAAACGGATCTATCATATTCACATCATTAAGATCTGCCGTGGCAGCCTCGTAAGCTATATTCACAGGATGCTTAAGAGGCAGGCTCCACACAGGGAATGTTTCAAATTTGGCATATCCGGCCTCAATTCCACGTTTGTGTTCATTATATAATTGACTAAGGCACACTGCCATCTTGCCACTTCCGGGGCCGGGAGCAGTCACTATCACCAACGGCTTTGTAGTTTCCACATAATCATTACGCCCGAAGCCCTCATCGGAATCAATCAAGCCGACATTAGTGGGATATCCGTCTATAGTATAATGCACATAAGTGGTAATTCCCAAACGGCTCAACCGTGCACGAAACGCATCGGCACTTGACTGTCCATTATAATGAGTTACCACAACGGAACCCACCAAGAAACCGCGTCTTTGGAACTCTTCACGCAAGCGAAGAACATCCATGTCGTATGTTATGCCGAGATCCTGACGCACTTTGTTCTTTTCAATGTCAAGAGCACTGATCACAATCACTATTTCTGCATGATCACTCAGCTGACTCAACATCCGCAACTTGCTGTCGGGCTGGAACCCGGGAAGCACGCGACTTGCGTGATAATCATCAAACAGCTTGCCACCCAGTTCAAGATAGAGCTTGTTGCCAAACTTGGCAATACGCTCTTTAATATGTTCAGACTGAATCCTGAGATATTTATCGTTGTCAAATCCGTATTTCATAACGGATTACAAAGATACATGATTTTATCCACTCCACCAAATAAATCTTCCAGAGCAAACGCCGACACCCAAAATTCACACTCTTTAAGCATAGCTTAATAAATATAGGTAAATTTTATACACCGGAATCATAGAAAATTTGTAACTTTGCACCCTGCAATAATGTATGCAATGAATATCAGAAATCTACTCATCACAATACTTGCCGCAATATCGCTCAGCTCATGCGGTGAATACCAGCGCGCCCAAAAAAGCACCGACTACGACTACAAGCTGGACTATGCCAAGCGAGCCTTTGAGCAGAAAAAATATGTGCAGTCCGCTACTATACTCCAGGACGTAATCACCGTGTTCAAAGGCACAGAAAAGGCCGAAGACGCGCTCTACCTGCTGGCTCTCAGCAACTATGAAAATAAGGACTATGTGAACTCCGGTGCTTATTTCAAAACATACTACACACGCTATCCTCGCGGAAAGTATACCGAACTGGCAAGATTCTACACCGGTTATGGATATTATCTTGACTCACCCGACCCACAGCTTGACCAAAGCGACACTATGCGTGGAATAGAAGAGCTCCAGTCATTCCTTGACTATTTCCCCAAAAGCGACAAAGTGAGCATAGCCCAAAACGCTATTTTTGAGCTGCAAGACAAACTGACATTAAAAGAACTACAAAACGCCCAACTTTACTACAATCTTGGCAACTATATGGGCAACAATTACGAATCGGCAATAATAGTGGCTAAAAACGCCATAAAGAATTACCCCTACTCCCGCTACAAGGAAGATTTGGAAATGCTGGTTCTGAAAGCTCGCTACCAAGAGGCCGCACAAAGCGTGGATGAAAAGAAAGCGTCGCGCTTCCGCGATGTGATTGATGAATACTATTCGTTTATCAACAATTACCCCGACAGTCCGAACCGCAAGGAGGCCGACAACATCCTTAAAATAGCTCAAAACTACGCAACCGAATAACTCAATAACAGAAAAAACAATTCTATATATATAAATATGGACTACAAGAAAACCAACGCTCCGCTCAACACTGTTACCCGTGACATGATTGAAATGTCAAGCGACACAGGCAATATTTACGAAACCGTAAGCATTATCGCCAAGCGCGCCAATCAAATCTCGGCCGAAATGAAGCATGATCTTGAAAAGAAACTACAGGAATTTGCTTCTCTCAACGACAATCTTGAAGAGGTATCGGAAAACCGTGAGCAAATTGAGATTTCACGCTACTACGAAAAGCTGCCCAAACCCACACTGATTGCCGCTCAGGAATATGTGGATCACAAGATTCATTTCCGCAATCCTGCCAAAGAGCGTAACAACGACGCAGAATAACAAATTCTTGCTCAAAGGTTTGGCCGTATCACAAATTATAGCTACCTTTGTGGCGCTAAAAATGGGATTACATCCAAATTTAGCACTTATATAATTAATTATTAACACCTTAAAATTTTCCAAGAATGCATTTGAATTCTGACGAAAAAGTAGAAATCTTTGAGAAATACGGTAAGGGCAAGACTGACACT
>CAMWXV010000180.1 GCA_947178305.1 uncultured Porphyromonadaceae bacterium
GCCTATTTGCCTGCACTCGTATCACCTGCTTAAGGATGACACCGCCAACAGTGGCGGCAGATACCAATGTGCCGAGGAATTTCCAGCTTTCTTGCTTGCGAGGTGTTGAGCCAAGCCAGTATCCGATTTTCAAGTCGGTCACAAATCCTCCGGCCATGCTGAGCGCCGTGCAAACCACACCTCCTATAATCATTGAAGCCACAATGCCTGAGGTGCCGCTGATACCCACGCCTACAAATATTGCCGATGCTATAATAAGAGTCATGAGTGTCATGCCTGACACTGGGTTGGTGCCTACTATGGCTATGGCGTTGGCGGCTACAGTTGTGAACAGGAATGCTATAACAGTGACAACAATCCATGCCACAAGTGCCTGCCAGAAGTTATGAAGTACACCGAGCCAAAAGAATGCCATAACGGCAATCAATGCTATCGCTATAAAGAATACAATGTGTTTCATGGATATGTCCCATTGCCAACGTACGGTACCTGAATTGGAGGATGATCCTTTGAACTCGCGACCTGCCAAGCCGGCGGCCTGAACTATTATACCCCATGATTTGATAATGCCTATGACTCCGGCCATGGCTATGCCTCCAATGCCTATAAGGCGCGCATAGTCGGAAAATATTTGGTCGGGTGTCATGGCTGCTATGTCGGCTGCTCCATAGGTACCCATCAAAGGCAATATCACCCACCACACAAATGCTGAACCGGCAAATATCACAAACGAGTATTTGAGTCCCACGATGTAACCCAAGCCAAGTAATGCAGCTCCAGTATTGCAGCTGAATACAACCTTGGCTTTCTCTGCCATTCCGGCACCCCATGATGTGACTGCAGAACTGAGGTTCTCAGCCCAAAAACCAAAAGTTGTTAGCACGTAATCATAGATACCGCCAATCAAAGCTGACACCACAAGTGTCTTGGCTTGCCCTCCTGCATTTTCCTTGTTTTTAGCTTGTCCGCTCATCAGCACTTGAGTTGTGGCTGTTGCTTCAGGGAAAGGGTATTTGCCGTGCATATCTTTTACGAAATATTTACGGAATGGGATAAAGAATAAAATACCCAGTATGCCTCCAAACAAAGAACTGAGAAATATCTCCAGAAAATTCACTGTTATGTCGGGATACTTGTCCTGCAGAATATACAATGCAGGTAGGGTGAATATGGCTCCTGCCACAATAACGCCGGAGCATGCTCCGATTGATTGGATAATCACATTTTGTCCCAACGGATTCTTTTTGCCCAAAGCTCCGCTGAGTCCTACAGCTATGATGGCAATAGGTATGGCGGCTTCAAACACTTGACCTACGCGCAGTCCAAGGTAGGCTGCTGCTGCACTGAACACCACGGCCAATATCAGACCCATGGTTACTGAGTAGGGAGTCACCTCGGCATAATCGTGAGCCGGGTGCATCACCGGGCGATACTCCTCGTCTTTGCCCAGTTCGCGAAACGCGTTTTCGGGCAATTCCACAGGGTCGGCATCGCGGTAGATGGTATCGTCCATCTGCTTGTTGCTCATTTTTTTCATTGTTTATATTGGTTTATTGTTGTCATTGATTGGCTGGTCGTGACAGGATTTCAAAATTCTCCACCATTATTTCGGTTATGGAGCGTTTTATTGCATTTCTATCCTCCCATATGCGTGTGCGCAACTTACCTTCAATATAAAGTTTGGTGCCTTTTCGTATGTATTTTTCAGCGGTGTCGGCATTGCGATCCCACATAACGATATTGTGCCATTCGGTGCGTTCGGGCACGGTTACACCTGCCGCAGTGGTTCGGGCGCGTTCGGTTGTGGCCAACGAGAACTCTGCCACCGGCCTTTCCGCCACATATCTGATAGCCGGATCCTTGCCCACATTACCTATGAGAATAACTTTATTTACTGACATGCTACAAAGTTACGTTTTTTAATCTACATAAGTCCATTCTATATTGATTTTTTATATTGAACTTTCTTCAAGACCATATCACGTTTAAGGAAAAAATATTATTTTTGTGGATTATGAAGAAACTATTGTCACTTCCGCCTGATGCGGCGGGTTGCTTTCATCAACTTACCGGATATGATGCCGGTGAATGGTTCACTACTTCCGATCCTGTCGGATCTAAACTTGGTTCAGGTGGTGGCACGGCTTGGGCTTTGACGCAGTGGGTGAAAGCTGGTGGTGATATGAGGTGTAAAAAGATGCTGATTCATGCCGGCGGGCAGAGCAGGAGATTGCCTGCATATGCTGCATGTGGCAAGATATTGGCTCCGGTTCCGGTGTTTCGTTGGAAAGCCGGTCAAAAGCTTGATCAAACACTTCTTGATTTACAAACACCTCTTTATGAGCGAATATTGGATATGGCTCCAAAAGGGGTGAATACACTTGTGGCGAGTGGTGATGTGTATATTAGTGCCGGTTCTAAACTTCCTGAAGTGCCAGATGTGGATGTGGTGTGCTATGGTTTGTGGGTTAACCCCACTGTGGCATCGCATCATGGTGTTTTTGCATCGAAAGTGAGCACGCCCAAGGTGCTTGATATGATGCTGCAAAAACCGTCGGTGGAGCAGTTGGCTGCAATGGCTCAATCACATGTGTTTTTGATGGATGTGGGGATTTGGTTGCTTAGCGAAAAGGCTGTGGCTTTGTTGCAAAAACGCTCTACGGCAGCTGATGGAACGCTTGCCTATTATGACATGTACACCACTTTTGGTGGTGCGTTGGGAGTGTCTCCGCATGTGTCTGATTCAGAAATCAATGACTTGAAAGTGGCGGTGTTGCCGCTTGACGGTGGCGAGTTTTATCATTTCGGTACCACAGCTGAGATGATAGAAAGCACTCTTAAATTGCAATGCAAGGTGGCCGACCAACGAGAGTTGTTGAGTCGTGGTGTAAAGCCTCATCCATCGCTGTTTGTACAGAACTGTGTACTTGACCGTCCTCTTACTGCTGCCAACAGCTATGTGTGGATAGAAAATTCACATGTGGCATCGGGATGGGTGCTGACGGAACGAAATGTGGTTACAGGTGTGCCTCGTAATGATTGGGCGCTTTCCTTGCCGACTGGAGCATGCATAGATGTGGCTCCTCTTGGCGATGGCATGTATGTGTTGCGTCCATATGGTTATGACGATGCCATGCGTGGTGTGGCAAGCAATCCGTCTACGGAATACCTTGGTATTTCTTTGCGCCAATGGCTTGATTCGCATGGAGTGGATATGCCAGAAGATGTGGATATACAATCGCTCCCGTTGTTCCCTGTTTTTGAT
>CAMWXV010000181.1 GCA_947178305.1 uncultured Porphyromonadaceae bacterium
GTCAAGGCACCAGTACCATGCAAGTAAGCGCAATAGCCGACAGTGTGCGCGAATATTTGCTTGAACATGCCGGCCGAAAACCATATAACTACGATGGATATCAAAATTCCGAATGGATAGTTATAGACTACGGTGACGCCCTTGTCCATATATTTCTACCGGAAACGCGCCAACGCTATAATCTTGAAGAGCTTTGGAACGATGCCCCAATCGTACAGATTCCGGATCTTGATTAAACAAATTCTCTTACTATTTATTCTTTCCCCAAATGATTCAGAAACCGCTTCCTAAAAAGCCTGTCATAAAATTCAGCATCTACTGGATGTACGCCATCATAATACTGGTGCTCATCGGTATGCTATACATGAATCAAGACGGCGAGCCTAAAAAGGTGAATTACTCACACTTTGAAGAGCTGGTACGTGATGGCAGCATTAACAAAATAGTGGTAATCATAGGTTCTGATATTGCTGAAGGCTACCTTACCGATAAAGCCGCGAAAAAAGAGTTCAGCGACTACAAAGCTGATTCCCACTTAAAATACAAAGTGACTACCTATACACCAGGAGCATCCAAATTTCAAGATATGATTGATTCGCTGCCTGCAGATAAACCTCGTCCGGTAGTTGAATACGAGAAGTCAAGCGACTTTTCCTCATACTTATGGACCTTCGGTCCGGTAATACTGCTCATCGCCTTTTGGTTCTGGATGATGCGCCGCATGGGAGGTAAAGACAGCGGATCAGGCGGTGTGTTCTCTGTTGGTAAGTCCAAAGCCAAGATATTTGACAAAGACGGCCCAAAACAAGTGACATTCAAGGATGTAGCCGGATTATCCGAAGCTAAAACTGAAATTGAAGAGATTGTGGAGTTCCTTAAAAACCCGCAACGCTATACCAATCTTGGAGGCAAAATTCCCAAAGGAGCTTTGCTTGTGGGCCCTCCGGGAACCGGTAAGACACTTTTGGCAAAAGCTGTGGCCGGAGAAGCCAACGTACCTTTCTTTTCCATGTCAGGATCAGACTTTGTGGAGATGTTTGTAGGCGTTGGAGCATCACGCGTTCGTGATTTGTTCCGTCAGGCCAAAGAGAAAGCTCCGTGCATAGTGTTTATTGACGAAATAGACGCCGTGGGTCGCGCACGTGGCAAGAATCCCAATATGGGAGCCAACGACGAGCGCGAGAACACGCTCAACCAATTGCTCACTGAGATGGACGGATTCGGCACCAACAGTGGCGTGATAATTCTTGCCGCGACAAACCGCGCAGACATCCTTGACAAGGCTTTACTTCGCGCAGGTCGCTTTGACCGCCAGATATATGTAAATCTGCCCGACCTCAACGACCGTGTGGCCATATTCAATGTGCACCTACAGAAAATAAAGACCGACAGCAGTGTGGATGTGGATTTGCTTGCACGACAAACCCCTGGTTTTTCCGGCGCCGACATAGCCAATGTTTGTAATGAAGCCGCCCTTATAGCAGCTCGTCACGACAAAGAATTTGTGGGCAGACAGGACTTCATAGATGCAGTGGACCGCATTATCGGAGGTTTGGAAAAACGCTCCAAAATAACCACTGATGAGGAAAAACGCTCAATAGCCGTTCACGAAGCAGGACACGCCACAGTGTCATGGTTCCTGCGCTATGCCAATCCTCTCATAAAAGTTACCATCGTGCCTCGCGGCAAAGCTCTTGGTGCTGCCTGGTATTTGCCAGAAGAACGCCAGATTACACCTACACAAGCTCTTCTTGACGAAATGTGTGCCACTCTTGGTGGACGCGCAGCCGAAGAAGTGTTTCTTGGACATATATCCACAGGAGCAGCCAACGACCTTGAGCGTGTTACCAAACAGGCTTATGCCATGGTGGTGTACTACGGCATGAGCGACAAACTCCCCAACCTGAGCTATTACGACTCTACGGGACAAGATTACGGGTTCTCCAAACCATATAGCGATGACCGTGCCAAAATGATAGACCAAGAGGTGTCGCGAATCATCAACGAACAGTACGAACGAGCCAAAACCATTCTTCGTGAACAGGCACAAGGTCACGGCCAATTGGCTGAAACTTTGATTCAAAGAGAAGTAATATTTACAGAAGACGTAGAAAAGATTTTTGGTAAACGCCAATGGGTATCGCGCACCGATGAGATTCTCGCTGCAAATGCCCAAAACACCAAAGCCCTACCTCCAGCTTCTACAGAAACTACGGCAGAACCAGAGAATTCCGATTCTGCAAACGAAAACGAAACAGAAACACCACCTCCATTCAACGGAGTTAAATAATATCTGTCAACAAGTAGCGCCCCGGGACAAGAGAAATGTCCCGGGGCGCTCTTCGTGTATATAGACAAATGTCAATCCATATTTATTTCGGCTTCGCTCATCTCCTTATATTCCATCCAATCTGGATCGTTTTCACAATAAATATTCAACGGTAGCAATGGAAATTCAGCCAAAGCCTCATTGAGTTTTCGCCCGAATATATGAGTGGACAAAGTATAGAATATCCAATTGCGTTCACCATCACCTGTAAATATACCAGTAAGCACAGCCACCGGATCCTTAGAAAAACATGCATTCAAGGCTTCCTGCACCTCCTCCATAAGCGTGGATGTGGGAGTGTCAGGCATTCCTGAAGCATCACCATCATAGGGCCATGTAACCTCAACACGAATACTGAATTTAGGATTTTCCATCCACTTTTTCACATCTTTGCGACCTGTCACCATTATCAGTCTGCCGCTCTCGCTTTGGGTGGGAGCAGTCCACCATGTTTGCTGTTCGCTCATATATTTATTGTTAAAGTAAATTCATAACTTTCATAGCAAATATTTGGCTCTTTCGCGCCAAGTGGCTATTTTTGTACAAAAGTAATCGTAAAAAATTCAAGAACCACATTTTTCACAATGGAAATAAAAGGAAAAATTATTCTTGCCCTTCCTGAAATGTCGGGCACATCCAAAAGTGGCAACGCCTGGAAAAAACGCGAATACGTGTTGGAAACCCAGGAAACATACCCCAAAAAAGTACATTTTGATTTTTTCGGCGAACGTGCCGATCAATATCCACTTAACGTGGGCGATGATATAACATTGTCTTTTGACATTGAAAGCCGTGAATACATGGGTCGCTGGTACACCAGCATTCGTGGATGGAAAGCTGAGAAAGCAGGAGCAGCCGCACCGGTAATGGATCCTGGTATGCCAGCTCCCCCGCCGGCTGTAGAGCTTCCAGCAGC
>CAMWXV010000182.1 GCA_947178305.1 uncultured Porphyromonadaceae bacterium
GCGGCCTATGCTCTCCCGGTAGGCTACGAACTGCCCGACATTAATCCCGGACGGGGCACGTCGTCTTATCCCTGCCTGGACAGCGAAGACACCGAAATCCTCTTGGGCTATCAGATAGGTTTTGATGCGTCGCCGGAGCCGGAGCCTCACACGGCCAAACATGCCGTAGCGTGAGCCGTCCACGCCCGGAGTCCCCGGTGAGGAGCAGCCCTCCGCCAACGCACGGCAAGAGTACAATGACATTCTGAAAATTTTTTATCTCCCTTTTACCCGCACATATGTTAGGGTATTTAAGTCATCTGAAAGTTTATAGACTGACTATTGTGGATTCAAAAGAATCGCGGTCTATGGCGCGGTTGCGCAGACGGTTTCGGTAAGAATAAACAGTGTTGATACTGTAGTTCAGGATTTGTGCTATCCGTGCGCTTTCTGTTATGCCAAGGCGCATTAAGGATAGGATACGCAAATCATTGTTGAGCATTTCTCCTTCAGCCAAAGAGAAACGGCAAACAGGGCGCAGTAGTTCGTTTACTTTTTCCACAAACTGCGGATGGATGTGAAGAAAAGCTTTGTCATATAATTCATAGAAATCCTTTGATTGATTTTCAATGAATTTTCCGGATTTTGTCAGACGGTATAGCTCATCTACATTACCGGTGGATATTTTGCGTTCTGCAAGGCTGCAAAATTGGTTCAGTTTATCCATGTACACTGAGCACAGATTGAGAAATTGGCTCATGTAAACTTCTTTTGTTTGGTTTGCTTGTTGCAGATGCTCTTGCAAACGATTCATTTCCTGTATCTGTCGCCAGCGTAGATAAAGAGTGATTAGAAGTACTATCAGCAGCACGGCCATCACGGTCATCACCAAATATATTCTGCGGCGGGAGGCTCCGAGCTCGGCTTCATGAACGGATTGTATCAATGGCACAGCCTCGCTTACAGCCAACATTCGGGTTTCGGCATGACATTCCACGGCGTTGCGCAAAGCGAGATACAGATATCGGTGCGCTCTGTCCACGCGTCCGTAGCTGTGCATGGAGGCACCAAGGTCCTGTAGTGCCGTGATCTCCAATGTTGCCCCTTTTATGTCTGCTATTGCCGACAAGGCAAGATAATATATATGGTCATTCTCGCGGTGAAGTTTGTGCGACACTGACGATAGTATATGCGCGGCACGCGCATATAGATTATTATCTTCCGGAATAGAAGAAATCAGTTTATGTAGCTGGGCCTGTGCTGGGCCATAATTGCCAAGCAGGTAGTTCCGTTCACCGCTGTTGAGCAGGTATAATGGATTGTCAGGCGACAAATGGCTCAGCAATTTTAGCTGTGCATCCATAGCCAAGGAATCATAGCGCATATGTACATTCGGAAATGCATTGTAGAATGAGCTTAGATAGCTGTACATCTGACGGCCATTGTTGTAATATTCGCACAAATCTCGTTGTGACAGTTTTGTGGTGTCAATGGCCAGATATTCATTTGCTGCTTCTGTCATGAATCCACCTAAAGGCAGTAGGGATGCACGGCGAATACGGTAGAGTGTGGCTATGGAATCTTCTCCTGCCTTGATTGCAGCATCATAGGCACGTCTATAAGTCACGAGAGCCGAATCGTTGTTGAATGATGTGTATTCTCTCGCAAGCTCACCCATAAGCATATAATGGTTTGGCAAGGTGATGAGTCGCGATATGGAGTCTATGCGATGTTGTCGTTGTTGCTTGTAAACTTCGGCATTGGATAGCTCTGAGTCAAGACGCGTGAGTATCTTCTCCACATTGTCATATGATGTGGATTTTTTATGTGTACTCCAAATGCATGGAGCACACAATACTATCATAAAAACAGCAAGAGCTATGTGGCGCATGGCTCACGCCTTGTTCTCGGACATGGCATTGACTGCCATGCGCAGTGTGGTCAGGTTGCGTAGCAGCTGAGGCATCTTGTCAAGTGCCAGCATGTTTGCTCCGTCACTTTTGGCCACCGATGGGTTTTGATGAGTTTCCATAAACAGTCCGTCTACGCCCACTGCAATTCCGGCACGGGCTATGGTCTCTATCATTTCCGGTTGTCCGCCGGTGACACCGGCTGTTTGATTGGGCTGTTGGAGTGAGTGGGTCACGTCAAGTATCACAGGACAATCCATCTCTTGCATCTGAGGAATGCCGCGATAATCCACTATCAGATCCTGATAACCGAATGTCGTGCCTCGTTCTGTCACGGCCACATCATCGTTGCCAGCATCGCGCACTTTCTGAACCGCGTGAGTCATGGCCTGAGGTGAAAGGAACTGTCCTTTCTTGATGTTCACGGCTTTGCCGGTACGGGCAGCTGCCACAAGCAAATCTGTCTGACGGCATAGGAATGCAGGTATTTGAAGAATATCCACATAATCAGCCGCCATTTGTGCTTCTTCTGGCAGGTGTATGTCTGTTACCACCGGTACCCCGAATTCGCTGCGTACCTTGGCAAGAATACGCAGGGCTTCAAGGTCACCGATGCCGGTGAATGAGTCTATGCGTGAACGATTGGCCTTGCGGTACGATCCTTTGAACACATAAGGTATATTGAGCTCATCGGTGATTTTCACCATGGTTTCGGCTATTTCCAAAGCCATTTTTTCGCCCTCTATCACGCAGGGACCGGCAAGAAGAAAAAAATTATTGGTGGATGATGGTTTTATACATTTAAACATTGCAAAATAAATTACTCGTTAGCTTGGTCAAGAATATGAAATGTGTCGCAAGCCACAAAAGCGGCTGTTTCGGTGCGTAGACGGTTGTTGCCGAGACTCACTGGGCACCAACCGTTTTCAAGTGCCATTGTTATCTCTTCGGGTGCAAAATCACCTTCGGGGCCTATCATGATTATGGCATCCTGAAATGGAGTGTACATCTTGGCAAGTGAATGCCGCGGAATTGTTTTGTCGCAATAGGCCATAAACCGCTGTGCATGGTCATAGCTTTTGATCACTTGGTCTATCGGAGTCATGGGCATGATTTGTGGCAAAATGGTTTTAAGCGATTGCTTCATTGCCGAGACGGCGATTTTCTCAAGTCGTTCGGGTTTGATCTCTTTTCGCTCCGAACGGCGGCAGAGCAATGGTACAAAACGATTCACTCCCACCTCGGTGAGTTTCTCCACCAGCCACTCCATCCGGTCAAGATGTTTGGTTGGAGCCACTGCCACAGTAATATGT
>CAMWXV010000183.1 GCA_947178305.1 uncultured Porphyromonadaceae bacterium
CAACAGCATATACCAAAACAATGGGGCTATAACTCCATCACTAAGATTCTCCGCAAGAGTTTCAAGCGCAGCAGTACGCACTTCGTTGGCCGACAATTGCGAAGTGTCGCGTCCAACTATTCTTGCCACCTGCTTACGTCCTGCATCCAACGATTTGTCACAAGCCACAAACACCATTTTCACTTCTTTACACAAAGTGGTTCCGGCAAGGCAATAGAACACCAGCACGCTCTCCACAGCAATCTTAACATACATAAGCGAGGACAACGCATCAAGTACCATCAAACTAACACCGTAAACACCCGCAATAAGCCCTATGGCCATGACCGCACCCTTGATCACTTTGCGTCTTCCATGATTGAACTGATGCTCACATCTTGATATTAACTTACCAAACCACACCACAGGATGCGGCAATCGCTGAGGGTCTCCAAACACCAAATCAAGAACCCAACCTATGGCCAAAGGTAACAAAGTTATAATCCAATCCATTGAGTAAGTGCATTTATGAGCAAATTGTTCTCTTCTTTTGTTTGAGCCGCAACACGTAAATAACGCCGGTCAAGTCCATGAAAATTTGATGCATCACGAATCAATATGCCATGACGCTCCACAAGCCAATGCTTAAGCTCAGCCGCTGAGCCGTGAGGCAATTCACACAATATAAAGTTACAATCACTTCGCATAACCTTGATATTGATTTTTTCAAGTTCATTGCCAATCCTCAAAGCCTCTTCATGAAGCATTTGTGCATCAATCATATAATCAGCTTTGTGTTCCACGAGATAATGTGCGGCAGCAATAGCCACACTGTTCACGCTCCACGGTCTGAGATATTTTGCCACTTCATCCACTTGTCCTATGGCATATCCTATCCGCAAACCGGGCACTGCAAACCGCTTTGTAAGCGAAGAAAGCATAATCACATTGCCACATGCCACACACTCTTGTGGTGTCAGCACCCGAAGCAGAGTGTAATCGGCATAAGCCTGATCTACAACAAATAGAGTATTGGCATATTTATTTATAGCGCACAGCAATTCATCATGTGGAGTAACATAACCGGTAGGATTTGCAGGGTTACACACCCATACCACATCCGCACCACTCTGCACCGCATCGGCCAACGATCCGAACCATAGCACCTCCATATCATTAAGCTCGCAAGCATCCTCATACTCACGAAATGCAGGAGCCACAATAGCTGCCTTTTTTCCGCGCATCATTTGCGCTATCATATATATACACTCGGTCGCGCCATTGGTAACCAACACATGCGACGAATCCACACCGGCCTCATCAGCAAGCACATGCTCCAACGATTTACATCTCGGCTCAGGATAGTGCAGCATATCCTCTCCACATTCTGCCAAGTGAGCCAACAATCCGTCATGATTCACACGACTGAATATATTTGAGCTAAAATTATGCTTCACCAGCCCCTTAAATCTGAACAAATCATCTCCGTGTCCGTCAATCATCGCGTCCCATTATTTTATACAGAGCTTCCATATCCACATATTTGCGCAACTCACGCGCCAAGGCATCATATTGCTCCTGTTTATATTTTGAATAATCAAACTCACGCATACATCTTCTGTCTGTAACATGCGGAGCCAGCAAAGCATCCACCACAGCCGAATTGTCAAGCACCCCGTGAACATAGCTACCCCAGCAACGCTCCGACACACGGCAACCGTCATAGCTGCCATCATCAAGACGAGCAAACGGCTCTCCATTCCTCAATTCAGAGCGACCCATGTGTATCTCATACCCTTGACACAACGACCCATTGAAATCAAACGACACTCTGCGAGTCACCTTTGTATCGGCAAGAGTGGTCACCACCGGCAGCAATCCAAGTCCGGTGATATAACGAGCATCACCCTCCAAACCATCGGGATCGTTCACTTCCAGTCCCATCATCTGAAACCCGCCGCATATCCCTACAACACTGCATCCACGCCTGTAAGCTTTTAGTATTGCCTCGGCCACACCATTATTCTTAAGCTCTTGCAAATCGGCAATCGTGGATTTGCTACCAGGCACTATTATCACATCAGCATGAGCCAGTTCCGCTATATTGTTAGTATAAAACAGATGCACACGCGGATCCTTTTCAAGCGCATCAAAATCAGTGAAGTTGGATATATGATTCAATAGCACTACAGCCACATTGACACGACCTTTGCCCACCGCTTCGCTCTGCTTCTTGGATAATGACACCGAATCTTCCTCTTCTATATTTATATCCTTGAAATACGGTACAACACCAAGCACAGGCACACCGCAAATATATTCCATCAGCTTCCTACCGGAGTCAAACAATCGCATATCACCACGGAATTTATTCACAATCACACCCTTGATACGCTTTCTGTCTTCCTCGTCCTGAAGCATAATGCTACCATAAACAGAGGCAAACACACCACCCCTGTCTATATCCGCCACCAATATCACATCGGCATCAGCATGTCGCGCCATTGACATATTCACCAAATCCGTGGCTTTCAGATTTATTTCAGCAATGCTACCCGCACCCTCCATAACTATCGGATTGTATTTGGAAGCCAACCTGTCAAAAGCATCATGCACCTCAATACGAAGCTCTTCCCTGCCCTCCACTCGGAAATATTCATAAGCATCACGATTGCCGATAGGCACTCCATTGAGCACCACTTGCGACGTTTTGTCACTTGAAGGTTTCAGCAGCAACGGATTCATATCTGTACAACACTCCACGCGAGCAGCCTCGGCTTGCACCGCCTGAGCGCGACCTATCTCCTTGCCATCAGGAGTGGCATAGGAATTCAATGCCATATTCTGTGCCTTGAACGGAGCCGGAGAATAACCATCATTGGAAAATATGCGACACAATCCGGTGGCAATCACACTTTTGCCAACATCACTACCTGTGCCGGCAAGCATTATCGGATGTAAAGATTTCATATTAACAAAATTACTGCTTATTGCACTAAATACCAAATCATACATCCGCCTTTCACCTCAATCTTTTATTCTTTTGTATGCAAACAGTTTCCAACGCTCAGGTGACACGTTCGCCTGAACCAATTCGTAGCGAGCCAAAACAAAAAACAAGTCACTAAGCCTGTTAACCCATTGAAGCACCTCCGGCTCCACCGGGGCTGCAT
>CAMWXV010000184.1 GCA_947178305.1 uncultured Porphyromonadaceae bacterium
ATCGGAGCTTTGCCGGGACGCATAATAACAGCCATGAAACGTGCCGGCTCGTCTAATCCGGTGCTTCTTCTGGATGAAATAGACAAAATTGGCTCTGATTTCAAAGGTGATCCGTCGGCTGCACTTCTTGAAGTGCTTGATCCGGAACAAAATTGTGCATTTCATGACAATTATATCGATGTGGATTATGACTTGTCAAAAGTGTTGTTCATTGCCACTGCCAATACATTGTCAACCATATCACAGCCCTTGCTTGACCGCATGGAAATCATAGATCTTTCTGGCTATTTGCTTGAAGAGAAGGTGGAGATTGTAAAACGACATTTGCTGCCAAGAGTGCTAAAGGAAAACACTCTGACCAAGCGAAATTTCAATATGACTGATGATGCTATTGTTGCAATCATTGAAGGTTATACCAGCGAAAGTGGTGTACGCCAGCTTGAAAAACAAATAGCATCAGTGGTGCGAAAGGTCATTCTCCGGAAGGTAAGCGGCGACAAGGTAACGCGAACTCTCAAAGCCTCCGGAGTCAAAGATTTTCTTGGTGCTGAAAAATTCACGAAAGACCGGTATGAAGGTAATGATTATGCCGGTGTCGTAACAGGATTGGCCTGGACTTCTGTGGGTGGGGAGATTCTGTATATTGAATCTTCTCTTGCCAAGGGAAAGGGCGAAAAACTGACATTGACCGGAAATCTTGGAGATGTAATGAAAGAATCAGCTGTGATAGCATTGCAATATGTGAAAGCCCATGCTGAGGCCTTGAATATTCCTGCTGACATTTTTGAAAAATATCAGTTGCACATTCATGTGCCGGAAGGAGCTATACCCAAAGATGGTCCTTCTGCCGGTATTACAATGGTCACATCAATAGTTTCTGCAATGACGCAGCGCAAGGTTAAACCACGCATTGCCATGACTGGTGAAATCACTCTTAGAGGCAAGGTGCTTCCTGTTGGCGGTATCAAAGAAAAAATTCTCGCGGCCAAACGGGCCGGTATTAACACGATCATTTTGTCAGAACAAAATCATAAAGACATAGAAGAAATCTCCGCAGAATATATTTCCGGGCTTAACTTCATATATGTTAGAGATATATCTCAGGTGATCAATGCTGCGTTACTTGACGAAATGATAGATAATCCTCAGAAATTTGAATGAGGCAAGTGCAATTGTCGTATAAAATGAGTACCTTTGCAGCCTAATTAAATCATATATAGAAGATATGAGTGTACGAAAACTTAAAATCCGAGATTTGACTATGCGCGATGGCCAGCAGTCGCTGTTTGCCACTCGTATGAGCCAGAGTACAATTGACCGCCTGCTGCCATTGTATGAAAATGCAGGTTTCTATATAATGGAAGTATGGGGTGGTGCTGTGCCCGATTCCGTAATGCGTTATCTTGACGAATCTCCCTGGAATCGCTTACGCAAAGCAAGTGAGGCCATGAAGGGAAGATCATTGCTTTCTGCACTATCTCGTGGTCGTAATCTTTTTGGCTATGTGCCCTACCCTGACAGTGTTTTAGAAGGATTCTACAAAGAAGCCATTAAAAATGGTCTTAACGTAATGCGTATTTTTGATGCGCTTAACGATATTGACAATGTAAAGGAATCAATCCGCATCATAAACGAACTTGGAGGCATCGCTGATGGTGCTGTATGTTACACTGTTGACCCGAAAGAAGAGGCACCAGAAGCTCCGTCAGGATTTATGGGCAAAATTAAATCCATGTTCGGATCCAAGCCTGCTGAACCCGAAAAGATTTTCACCGATGAATATTTCGTGAATCTCGCCAAGCAGATGGAATCTTTAGGTGCCAAGATAATTACACTTAAGGATATGGCCGGATTGGTAAATCCGCTACGTGCCGCCTCTATCATATCCAAACTCAAGAGCTCTTTGACAGTGCCGGTGGATTTTCACACACATTGCACCCCCGGTTATGGTCTTGCCTCTTCCGTGATGGCTTTGCTTCATGGTGTAGATATTCTTGACACCAATATCTGGTGGTTTGGTGGTGGCTCTGCTGCGCCTGCCATTGAGTTGATATATGTATTTGCCACTCGTATGGGCATAGAGATTGAAGCCAACATGGAAGTTGTAGGCAAAATTCGCAATGAGCTTCTCAATGCGCGCAAAGAACTTGCCGAATTTGACCTTGTGAAGAGCATGCCTATTGCATTTGATCCTCTTACGGATACACTTCCTCAGAATGTATCCGCTTTGTTTGATAAAGCCATTGAGTGCGCAAAAGCCAATGATGAAGACGGCTTGTTGAATGCATGTCACGCTATAGAAGAGTACTTCGGATTCCCCAAGCCAAATGAGCTTGTGAAGAATGCTGAAGTTCCCGGTGGTATGTATTCAAACATGGTGGCTCAGCTTAAAGCATTGCAGGCAAGTGACCTTTTGGATGATGCTATGCGTTTGATTCCCAAGGTGCGTCGTGATGCCGGTTTGGTGCCGTTGGTTACTCCCACCAGTCAGATTGTAGGTAGCCAGGCTGTAAGTTTGGCGATGGATCGCAAGAAAGGTAATCCTGATTACTCTAATGCCTCTAATCAGTTCATATCTTTGATTAAAGGTGAATATGGACACACCCCAGTGGCAATAGATCCCGCATTCCGTGAGAAAATTACAGGAAGTCCGATTGAACGTCCTTATGACACATCTGCATATAAGAAGCCCGAAAACCCTGTTCTTCCTGAATTGGGCAATGTTAAATTGGCATCAAACAATGAGGAGTACCTACTTCTTGAGCTTCTCCCATCTGTGGCAAATGGATTCCTTCGTCGTAGACGTACTGAAGAGTATGATGCCACTCAAGCTGAGAAATTGGCAGAGGAAAAGAAAGCAGAGGAAGCTAAGGTGCCTCAAGAACCAATTACCGGAGAATTGCTTTCAGCTCCGATGGGTGGTCGTATCATAGAGATTAATGTGAAGCCCGGAGATGCGGTAAAAGCAGGCACAGTGCTTCTTGTGTATGAGGCAATGAAGATGGAGAATGATGTTGTTGCTGAAAAGGACGAGGTCATAAAGCGTATTTTTGTGCATCCCGATCAGGTAGTTGGGACTGACGCTCCGCTAATTGAATTCGCAGATTAATAA
>CAMWXV010000185.1 GCA_947178305.1 uncultured Porphyromonadaceae bacterium
CTTCTTTGTAGCACCCGGTCGCTTCAACCTCATAGGCGAACACACCGATTATAATGGTGGTTTTGTGTTTCCCGGAGCCATTGACAAAGTCATAATGGCCGAAATCCGTCCTAACGGAACCGACAAAGTACATCTTTTCTCGCTTGACCTTAATGAATATGCCGAGTTCGGGCTCAATGAAGAAGACGCTCCCGAACAGCAGTGGGCACGATATATATTTGGTGTGTGTCGTGAAATCATCAAGCGTGGAGGCAATGTAGAAGGATTTGATGCCGCTTTTGCCGGCAACGTGCCATTGGGTGCCGGCCTTTCATCATCGGCCGCTTTGGAAAGCTGTTTTGCCAACGCATTGAACGATCTGTTCAACAACAATAAATTCTCCAAAATGGAGCTTGCCAAAATTGGCCAAAGCACCGAGCATAACTATTGTGGTGTGAACTGTGGTATTATGGACCAGTTTGCATCCGTACACGGCAAGAAAGACCACCTTATGCGTCTTGATTGCCGTTCCGGTGAATTTGAATATTTCCCGTTCAAACTTGAAGGCTACAAGTTGGTGCTTGTAGACTCACGTGTTAAGCACGAATTGGTTGACTCTCCTTACAACAAACGTCGTGAAAGCTGCGAACGCGTGGCCGCCACACTTGGAGTGGAGACATTGCGCGATGCTGATATGGGTATGCTCAACGCAGCCAAGGATAAGATCTCGCATGAAGATTTTATGCGTGCGGAATACGTGATTGGTGAAAAACAGCGCGTACTTGATGTATGTGATGCTCTGCTACATGGTGACTATGACACCGTTGGCGATCGTATGTACAAAACCCACGAGGGTATGTCCAAACTCTATGAAGTTAGCTGCGAGGAACTTGATTATCTCAACGATGTGGCCAAGGAGTGTGGCGTTACCGGTTCGCGCATCATGGGTGGCGGCTTTGGCGGTTGCACAGTAAATCTTGTCAAAGATGAGCTTTATGAACCGTTCATAGCCACTGTTACAGAAAAATTCCTTGAGCGCTACGGTCACAAGCCCCAAATCTATCCTGTGATTGTTAGCGATGGAGCTCGTCGCCTTGAAGAATAATGAATTAACATAGAATTATAAGCCGCGTTTCGTTGTTCGGAGCGCGGCTTTTTCATATGGATAATCGGTGCATAAAACTAAATTTTTTTGCAACCTTTTTGCATATTTATTGTTTATGTATTAGCTTTGTATTCATAACTTATATCTGAAAAGCATTATTATGAACAAACGTCAAGCGCGCTTATCCCAAATAGTCAATATATTATTACATAATCAGGTTGGTTCACAAGAAGAGCTTATGGACGAGCTAAAAGCTCGCAACTGCGAGGTGACTCAAGCCACTCTGTCGCGCGACTTGAAAACATTACGTACATCCAAGGTGGTGACAGAATTGGGTGGATATCGCTATGTGATTGCCGCCAACGGCACCGCTGCCGACGAAGTGGCAACCCATGCCATGGATTCTGTGCGCCAAGCCGCTATATTGTCTCTTGCATTCACCGGTAATATGGCTGTAATAAAAACACGCAACGGATATGCCGGAGGCTTGGCCTATGATATTGATGAAGTGTCATCACCGTTGATTTTGGGCACAATCGCAGGAGCCGATACTGTATTCGTCGCTTTGGCCGATGATGCATCGCGCAGCGATCTCTACACTTTATTCTCGGCTATATTGCCGTCAAATGTTATTGCTGAATCAAAACAAAAATACTCTTGACATGATAAAAGCAGCTATTACCGGAGGAGCAACGCCTCAGGCTCGCGAGATACTTAAGATTCTTATCAACCATCCCGATGTGGAGATTGTGTGCGTACACGCTCCCGAAGCCGATGGAATGCTCCTGTCGCAAGTTCATCGTGGATTGCGAGGTGAAACATTTATGCGTTTTTCTTCGCAGATACCCATAGAAGAGCTTGATGTGCTGTTTATGGCCGATACCGAACCGGGTGCAGCCATGAAGTTCCTTGCCACTCATAATGTGCCTGAAGACTTAAAAATCATTGATTTGTCACCTGATTTCAGGGAAGAATCTCTCAGCACCACCGATTCCGGATGGGTGTACGCACTTCCGGAACTTAATCGTAAACCGTTGGTACGCGGAGCCAAACGTGCATCCATGCCTGGAGCCTTGTCCTCTGCTGTGCTTACAGCATTGTTGCCGCTTGCAAAAAACTTGCTGCTTAATTCCACAATCCATATCTCTGCTGTTACGGCAGAACCGGAGTCTGAACCCGGAGAGCCGTTAGCATTGCTGGAGCATGAAGAAGACGCCGAGATACGAGGCGCTCTCTCATCGTTGCAATCCAGTTTCCAAAGTCAAATGCACTATGTGGTGACAGCCGGAGGGTGGCAGAATGGGCTTGTGGCAACCTTGTACATGGAAACACCTATAGAAACCAGTGAAATAGAGAAACTCTATGAAGAGTTTTTCTCTGATCATAGCTTCACGCTCGTTGCCGACACCTTGCCAACGCTTATGGAAGTCGCCGGCACCAATAAATGCATCCTGCATCTTCAAAAATCCGGATCACGCCTGGTTGTGAGCGTGGCCATAGATGACAAAATCAAAGGAGCCGCCGGATCAGCAGTTCATGTAATGAACCTCATGTTCGGTCTTCAGGAGCGCGTGGGCTTGATGCTCAAATCACATTGATACAAAGATTGATAATAGTTCCTATGCCTTGGATTTATGAGGCGAAAGAATACGCTCGCCGAGATATTTGGCGAGCTCTTTTTTCATCTCATTGAGTTCGGCGATTCGCTGCATTAAAGAACGAACCTTGTCAAAATCACGCTCCGCAGCGGCATAAGCATCCCCGATTTTTTTCATTGTACCACGGATGTCACACTCTATCAGCGCCTCTTTGAGATTATAAACAGCACGTGGTAGCAACTCATATAGCCTCTCTTCCTCGCCGGTGATTTTTGCATATTTGGTGTGAATCTTGCTCAACTTGTGGCGTGAGCTAACAAGGTCGGTAGTGATGCGGCGCACTATAGCTGACTCTTATAGACATCTCCGAGCCCACGAGAGGGACTCCTATCTCGTATGCCGTCTT
>CAMWXV010000186.1 GCA_947178305.1 uncultured Porphyromonadaceae bacterium
GCCAACGAAGTGCGTACTGCTGCGCTTGAAACTCTTGCGGAGAATCTTAGGGATGGAGTTATAGCCCCATTGTTTTGGTATATGCTGTTGGGTGTACCCGGCATGCTGGCATACAAGATGGTGAATACGTTGGATTCCATGGTGGGTTACAAATCGGAGCGTTATTTGCTGTTTGGTCGTTGGGCTGCCAAGATTGATGATGTGGCCAATTATGTACCCGCACGTATCACGGCATTGTTGATGCTTCTTGGTACAGGAAGATTAGATCTGATTGGGTTTGTTGCAAAATACGGACGAGAGCATGCAAGTCCTAATTCCGGATTCCCAGAGGCTGCATTGGCCGGGATTCTGAATTGCCGTTTCGGGGGAACTCATTCTTATTTTGGTAAAGATGTGTACAAACCGTATATAGGTAATAATCAGCGAGATTTAACAACTCGCGACATGATGAAGTCTTTGAGGGTGAATCGTGTAGCCGAACTGCTTGCCGTGATTATGGTTTTGGCTGTTAAAGTTCTATGCGCATGATGCCTCCGTATGAAGGCTGAAGAGAGAACACATTGTCAAGGTTTGCAGCATTGGTAAGCAACAAGGTGTGAATCATTATGCCTCCATGGGTGAAGATAAGCACGTTGGAGTGGTCGGTGGTTTTGAGATAATCGTAGAATTCTTTTAGTCTCAATTGCTGCTGTCGGGAGGATTCTCCGTTTGTAGCCTGTGTATGAAACCAATCGTCGTACCATTTGTTAAGTTGAGGGTCATCAATTGAGTCCCAAACTTTCATTTCCCAATCGCCGAAATTCATTTCCATTAGACGGCAGTCCTTTATTGCATCAGTGTGTCCGCAATAGTTGGCGAGCAGGACGCATCGCGACAATGGAGATGTGAACACGGCATCAAACTGTTCCGAACCGAGCTGTGATCTGACAATTTCGGCCTCTTCGGGAAAAGATTCGCGTAACGGCACATCTGTTTGGCCGTAGCACATGCCTTTTGGCACATCTACCGAGGTGTGGCGCACTAATGTGATTCTCATGATAGAAATGTGTTGATTGCCACTATTGTGATCCACATGCTAAGTTCGCAGATTATGAATGTGGCACCACAGCAGTCGCCGGTGTATCCTTGTATCCTTTTTTTCATAAGCCGAAACAAGAAAATGGACACGGATATTGGAATAAAGAGTGATGGCAAATAGAATAACGGGAGTAGTAGCAGAGTTATCAGTCCTCCTATACATCCGACAATTCCGGTTGTTATTGATGTGCGATTGTAGACAGTGTGATTTTTTGCCTCGTTTTCTTTACGGGCATAGGGTAGGAAGTTGACAATATTTGAGGCTGCATATTTGCTCCATGTATCGCAGGTCACAAATGCCGCACAAGTCAAATGAACCGGTAATGTTGAGGCGAGCGCTACCATCATCAGGAAATAAATCACAAGAGCGATCACACCATAGGTGCCTATGTGAGAGTCTTTCATTATTTCCAATATGCGTTGTCGGGATGTTCCACCTCCAAATCCATCTACAAAATCGGCAAACCCATCTTCATGTAGCGCTCCTGTGGCAAGTAGACGTGCAACAAGTGCAAGAAGCACAGCGCAGGGCAGTGGTAGTATGAAAGAGGCCATGAAGTAAACTCCGGCCATTATGCCACCTGTGAGCCAGCCAACAAAGGGCCAATAGCGAACCACATTCTTGAAGCATTCGGCCGGTACATCTCCCAATTTCCAGAATGGTAATCGGGTAAAGAAGATCAGTGCCGCAAGTATATGCTTCATTAGAAATATTTTGTGACTTGAACTGTACTGACGCGGTCCATCTCATTAATCATGTTGACTGCTGACACGAGTATCGGATAGGCACATACGGCTCCCGATCCTTCGCCCAGGCGCAGGTCAAGGTGGAGAATGGCACGAACTCCGAGAGCGTCAAGCATACGTTTGTGTCCGGATTCATCTCCACAATGTCCAAATACTGCGTAATCAAGCACATTTGGATAAAAATGAGATGCTGCGGCAATGCAAGATGTCATTATAAATCCGTCTACAATGATGAGCATTTTGAGTTCTGCCGCTTTTAGCATGGCTCCTGTAGCCATGGCCAGTTCGTAGCCTCCGAACCATTGCAAGCGATGTTCCACGGAGTCGGAGCCGGTATAGTTGTTCCACGCTTGTGTGAGTACATCAAGTTTGTGTTGCACGCCATTGTTGTTCAGACCGGCACCGGCACCGATGCATTCGGCCAAAGGAATGCCTGTGAGTATGTGCATCCACATGGATGAAGGGGAGGTGTTGCCACTACCCATTTCTCCGAAACTAATCACGTTGCATCCCTTGGAGTGAACTGATTCCACGACTTCGGCTCCATATTGCAGACATAGTTCCCACTCCTGGGAAGTCATGGCTGCCTGGTAAAGAAAATTGCGTGTGCCGCGGCGTACTTTTTTGTTAATTATTCCACAGTTGGACGGGATGTCATAGTCTACTCCGGCATCTACAAGCACAAGCTTGAAACCATGCTGGTTACACAAAAAATTAATACCTGCACCACCTCGGCTGAAATGGCTTAACTGTTGCCATGTGACTTCTTTGGGTGATACGCTTACCCCTTCGTCAAGAATGCCGTGGTCGGCAGCGAACAACACATTGCAAGGGTGTGTTAAATGAGGTTCAAGGGTTTGCTGTATGAGGCCAATTTTTATGGCCAATTCTTCAAGTCGCCCAAGGGAACCTTTGGGTTTGGTTAGGTCGTCAACTTTGTCTATGAGTTGAGGGTGGATATCGGTGGATGGTGCGGAGATATTAAAATGTTTCATGATTATTTGATTCTTAGAGGTATGCCACTTATGAGCATATACGCTTCGTTGGCTTCGTTGGCCACAAGTTGGTTTATTGAGCCTTGGAGGTCGGTGAATTTGCGTTGCAATGGATTGGCGCTTACGCCTCCAAGTCCTATTTCGTTGGTTACGGCTATGATGTTGATGGGTAGTGCAGTGAGTTTGTGCCATTCGTACTTGAATCGGCTCAGGGCTCTGTCTGAATCTTCATTTTCTGCAAACAACAGGTTCATGGACCACATGGTAA
>CAMWXV010000187.1 GCA_947178305.1 uncultured Porphyromonadaceae bacterium
ATAGGAGTCCGTCTCGTGGGCTCGGAGATGTGTATAATCGACAGTCTTGATGCCACATACTGGCTCACCACCCCCTCCGACAGCCACATAGAACCCATTGGTTCTGCATCAATTCCACTTCCAATGCAGATACGCGGACGCGGCCATTCTTCATGGAAAAGTGCGAAAAAGCCATACAAAATAAAACTTGGAAAAAAAGCGTCTTTGCTTGGAATGCCCGAGAACAAGCATTGGGCTCTTCTAAAACCATCGGAGAACAGCGTGGCTGGTCTACACCTTGGAAAATTGATGAAAATGGCTTGGACACCATCGTTTCAACCGGTTGAAGTGGTGCTCAACAATGATTATATCGGACTATATTTCCTCACGGAAACCATTCGCATTGACGAAAACAGGGTAAATATCTACGAGCAGAAAGACAAGGAAACCAACCCAGAACTTATCACAGGCGGATGGCTCGTGGAGGTAGACAACTATATTGATGATTGCCAAATCACAATTCCGGAAAACAAAGATTATAATCTGACCATACGGTATCACTCACCAGAAGACTTGTCCAACAGTCAATTGCGTTGGTTGAAAGCCGAATTCAGAGCCATAACATCCGCCATATACTCATCGGACAAAAACAGCACCGAATGGGAAGAGTATGTGGATATAGAAAGTATGGCACGATATTTCATACTTCAGGAGGTGATGGATAATCCCGACGGATTTCATGGAAGTTTTTATCTTCATAAGGATCTGGGTGAGAACGCAAAATGGATTGCCGGCCCGATATGGGATCTCGTGTGCTACAACCGAGAGAAAACCGACTATACATTCCGTATGGAGGTACACTATGGAATCAAACCACATTGGATAGGAGAGATTATCCAATACAAGAATTTCTGCAATGAAGTTGCACGAGTCTGGAACGAGGTTTATCCCAACAGCCTATCGGAGATATACGACCATATTGACAAAACCGTTCTGCCTCTTGAGCAGGCTTGGAACAACGATTGTCAACGATGGGGTGACGACCCTGCTCAAACGGCACAATTACGAGCTGACAGAATAAAACAAGCCTTGCAACGCAATATAAGATGGTTCAACGATAATCTTCCCTCCGTCCAAGAGCAGTAACCTTTTATATCCGCTCGGCACGCAGGGTGGCGCTTGAAGCATCAGTGATGCGTACTCGCACCAAATCACCGACCTTGGCTCCATTGCGGGCAAACACCACGCTGCGATTCTGACTTGTTCGACCCATCATTTCTTCCTTGGAGCGTTTAGACACACCCTCCACCAACACTTCGGCTTCTGTTCCAATCTGCTTCTTGTTTGCTTCGGCACTCAATTCATTCTGCAATGCTATCATACGGTTAAGACGATCAATCTTCACCTCTTCCGAAATATTGTCAGGCATGATTTTTGAGGCCAAAGTGCCAGGACGCTCCGAGTACTTGAACATAAATGCAGCATCAAAGCCCACCTCACGCATCAAGCTGAGAGTCTGTTGGAAATCCTCTTCCGTTTCACCATGAAAGCCGGTAAACATATCCGTGCTTATAGCACAGTCAGGCACAATGCGGCGAATCGCGGTCACCCGCTCCAAATACCATTCGCGGGTGTAATGACGGTTCATGGCTTTGAGCACACTGTTGCTACCGCTCTGCACAGGCAGATGTATATGGCGGCATATATTTGAGTGCGAAGCCATGACCTCAAGCACACTGTCGGCCATATCTTTGGGATGGGACGTGGTGAAACGCACCCTCATATCCGGAGCAGCAGAGGCCACAGCGGCAAGCAATGCAGCAAAGTCAGTGACATTGCCGTCGGCATCCTTGTAGCGGTAGCTGTTGACATTCTGACCAAGCAGAGTCACCTCCTTATATCCTCTGGAGCGCAAATCGGCAACCTCCGCAAGAATGCTTTGCAGCTCACGGCTGCGTTCACGGCCACGAGTATATGGAACAATACAATAGGAACAAAAGTTATTGCAACCACGCATTATGCTCACAAAACCGCTCACCACATTACCTGCTATACGCACCGGCAATATGTCACGATATGTTTCAGTAGTGCTCAACTCCACATTGATAGCTTTTTCACCGGCCTCCACCGAGGCAAACAATTCAGGAAGCGACATGTAACTGTCAGGACCGGCAACGAGATCCACTCCGTGATTTGATATGAGATCCTGTTTCACTCGCTCAGCCATGCATCCTATCACACCGATAATAAGTCCACGTTCCTTGCCACGTTTGCGGCGTAACGCATTAAGAGCCTGCAAACGACCTATGATTTTCTGTTCGGCATTGTCACGTATGGAGCAAGTGTTGAGAAGCACGGCATCTGCACTTTCCAAATCCGATGCCGCAGAATAGCCGGCCATTTCCATAATTGCGGCCACGACCTCAGAATCAGCCACATTCATTTGACATCCATAGGTTTCAATAAATACTTTTTTATTGGATATATCAGTGTTCGTGCTCATAATTTTCCCTAAATCTACAGGTGAATTGTTTGCTATCAAAAGATAATTTTTTATTTTTGCACAAAAATACAAAAACGTGTACTATGGAGCAAATCCTTGGTTTAGTTTTCGCTGTGCTTATCAGTGCCGGGGTATCATGGCTTGATAAGTGGTGGAAGGCTCACAAACGCGCCCAATCGCGTACAAGTGTGCCCAAACGGCAACAGCCACGCCGGAACACTCCTCCACCTGTACACTCCCGTCTCTCCACCATGCCACCAATCATAATGAGTCCGGAGAACGAAGGTGTCAGCGTAACCAACCTTGATTCCGAATCGGAGAATACTCCAATCATGCCAGATAACACTGCTCCCGAACTCTCAGATCATTACAACCGTTGGCGGCAAGCCATAATAGATTCAGAAGTACTTGCGCCACGCAACTTTTGATCGCACTTAATTTGACTATACCCTAAGAAACTAAATTCCAATTAATCACATAACATTTGTAGCAAATATGGCATTTCCCATCCTTACAGCCGCAGAAGCCGCCGATATAATCAAGAATGGTGACTGTTGTGGTTTTTCCGGATTCACAGCATCAGGTT
>CAMWXV010000188.1 GCA_947178305.1 uncultured Porphyromonadaceae bacterium
CAATAAGTCAAGCGTGGCCATCAGTCCGGTTATGTATGCAGAAAATGTATGTACGCGTTTCTCCGTTATTTCTGCGGTGGTATGTCCCGGCAAACTCATAAGCAGCATAAAAACGCCTATACAATAGGACACGAAAAACTTTATAAAAGTAACAATGGATTGTTGCAATTCGGTGAACAATTGTAAATCTGCATAATATAGCATCTGAACAGGTACGGACAATGCCACTATAATAAGATATGGACACAATCCGCTTTTCACAAGATTACGTTCGTCGGCACCATCATACGAAATATCCTCCCACCCTTTTGCAGGTGAAAGCAACAACTGCAACATATCTTTCAGGAATAGCAGAAACATGATTATAACAGTTTTTTAGATTGCAAAGGTAAGCACATTTACATCCATATCCAAAAAATGGGTGAGGCCATTCTAAAAGTCTCACCCATTTTTTAATTCCAATCACATTTATTGCTACTCAGCAGCCATATGGTTAAATCCCTGTGCTTTGATTGTTATTTCAGCTCCATCACGTGTGATCATTGCACAACCAAGCTCAGATTTCGTGATATGCCCTATGATTTTTACACCAGGAACATTTTGGATCTTTTCGTGACAATGCAGCGGAACTGTGAACACCAGTTCATAGTCCTCCCCGCCGTTCATTGCAGCAGTCACAAGATTCATTCCAAGCTCTTCAGCCATGATAGCGGTTTGATAATCAATAGGAATTCTATCTTCGTACACACGACATCCTACATTGCTGGCCTTGCAAATATGCAACAGTTCACTTGACAATCCATCACTTACATCCATCATTGATGTAGGTTTGATACCCGCATCTCGAAGAGCCTTCACGACATCGCGCCGAGCTTCCGGCTTGAGTTGGCGTTCTACCAAATATTCCTTTCCTGAGAAATCAGGGGTAAAATCTTTACGGCCTGCACTTGCAATCTTCTCTCGCTCCAACAACTGAAGTCCCATATAAGCCGAGCCAAGATCTCCACTTACACAAATCAGGTCTGTGTCCTTGGCTCCATTGCGCATTACAGCTTCTCCTTTTGGACAATCACCCAAACATGTTATACTTATAACAAGTCCTGAGCGGGAAGAAGTGGTGTCACCACCTACGATATCCACACCATAGTTCTCACAAGCCATACGTATGCCCGCATATAACGCTTCAATATGCTCTACCGTAAATCGCTTGGATACTCCCAATCCCACAGTAATTTGACGTGGAGTGCCGTTCATGGAATATATGTCCGAAAAATTCACTACGGCACTTTTATATCCGAGATGCTTTAGCGGCATATATGTCAGGTCAAAGTGAACACCTTCAAGCAGCATGTCAGTAGTAAGCAGTTCATCCACATCAGCTGCATAATGCAAGACAGCAGAATCATCACCTACACCAACGACAGTGCTATCATTGAATTTAGGCAACTTTTCGGTAATCCTATCTATTAGACCAAATTCGCCAATTTGCGATATTTCAGTTTCTTGATTCATACACATTTATTATGCTTTAGCTCGTGTAACAAGCTCGCGCATTATCTCCATCATCTTGGGCTGTGCTTGTTGCGCTGCCTTTTGCACCTCTTCATGAGTAGGCACTTCTGTCACATCCTTACCACCGAGGTCGGTTATCACAGATACACCAAACACTCTCATTCCGGCATGATTGGCTACAATTACTTCAGGAACAGTAGACATGCCAACAGCATCACCACCTATAATACGGAAGAACTCATATTCTGCAGGTGTTTCAAATGTAGGTCCAGTAACGCCAACATATACACCATGCATCACACGTATGCTTTTTTCAGCAGCGATTGTGTCGGCCAATTTCACAAGTTCTTTACTATAAGCTTCTGTCATAGCCGGGAATCGAGGTCCTAATTCATTGTGGTTTTTGCCTCTGAGCGGATTTTCGGGGAACAGATTAATGTGATCAGTGATAATCATAATATCTCCAACTTTGAATTCCTTATTCATACCGCCAGCAGCATTACTTACAAACAGAGTGTCAACACCAAGCTCCTTCATCACACGTACCGGGAATGTTACTTGCTTCATATCATATCCCTCATAGTAATGAAAACGACCCTGCATGGCTATAACAGGTGTTTTACCGAGGCGACCAAATATCAAATTGCCACTATGTCCCTCAACTGTAGAAACCGGGAAATTTGGAATTTCTTTATATGGTATATATTTTTTATCATCAATATGATCCACAAGGGCACCGAGTCCTGTGCCAAGAATTATGGCCGTAGTAGGAATTTCCTGAACTTGCTTACGGATATAGTCGGCTGTTTGCTTAATTTGTTCTATCATTTTGGTTACAATTATGGTTGTTAAATCTATAAATATCAAACAATTTTAACTATCAAAAGTTAGATTACTTTTGTCTTTTGAGCTATTACATTTTTAATCACCTCTTCAAGCGGACGATTCTCGCCAGTAGTAGGTATGAACCGCACCGTTATAGGTTGATAGTATGTGCAAGCCCGCAACTCATGTGGAAAGTATGGACAATTCAACAGGCGCATTGCATCTTTCTCCGTAGTAATGATGTACTTATTCTTTCCCGGCATTGACTGGAATTTTTTTAGCACCGATTCCATATCAGCACTTGAGAAATGATGATGATCCGGAAAAATTTTGATTTTGATTTTCGCTCTGCTTTTACGAATATGTTTAACAAAAGGCTTGGGATTAGCCACTCCTGCCATGACAAGCACTGTGTCATTTTCACTAAAAGAACTTAACTGCGGTGCAAATCCCGAATGAGCATCAGCAAATACCGGCTGCAAGGGTTGGTATTCAAACTTTGAAAACAACAAAGTTTGATAAGGCCACAAGCTTAAGTCTTCCGCAAATATTGTGAAATCCATTGGCCTCATATTATCTGTACACTTTGTCACAACCACAATGTCCGCTCTGTTTAGGGCACTTATTGGTTCGCGCAAATGTCCAAGAGGCAACATTTGATCCCGAAAGGCTGGACGGCTACTTTCCATCAACACCACCGACAC
>CAMWXV010000189.1 GCA_947178305.1 uncultured Porphyromonadaceae bacterium
ATTTTGTACTGTGCTATCTGGTTCTTAAGAGCCAATACTTGGCTTTCAAGCTGGGCGTTGCGGCGAGTTAAATCCTCGTTGATGTCACGCAGACTAAAATATGATGTAACAGAGTGGGCGCTGCGGTACAAAGATGTGCTTAGCGCGTTTGCTGATGACAGGTATATGGAATGCTGGTATGGGTTGTTTTGAAACAGGAGTACGCAACTAATCGTCACGAATACTATAAATAGTATCCATGACGAAAAGCGTACTAAAAAGTTGATAAGATTGCGCACTTCTGCTTAATTCGCAATTATATTAGCGAATGAGAAATTTGAATTTGTCAATGTTTTTAAGAGCTACACCGGTACCTTTGGCCACCGCTTTAAGTGGATCCTCAGCTACATGGAACTGAATACCGATTTTGTCTGTGAGACGTTTGTCAAGGCCACGCAGCAAAGCTCCACCACCGGCAAGATAAATTCCATTGCGCACAATGTCGGCGTAGAGTTCAGGAGGTGTCTGTTCAAGAGCGGCAAGCACTGAAGCCTCGATCTTGGATATGGATTTTTCAATGCAATGCGATATTTCCTGATATGAAACCTGCACTTCCATTGGCAATGCGGTCATTTGGTTTGGACCATGTACAATATAATCCTCCGGAGCTTCTTCAAGTTCTGTGAGCGCTGAGCCTACATTGATCTTGATCAGTTCGGCAGTGCGATTACCCACACGTACATTGTGTACGCGTTTCATGTGTTCCATGATATCGGCAGTGAGGTCGTCACCAGCAATCTGAATACTTTTGTTGGATACAATTCCTCCAAGAGATATTACAGCGATTTCAGTAGTTCCTCCACCTATATCCACTATCATGTTACCTTCGGGCGCCACAACATCAAGTCCGATACCGAGGGCCGCTGCCATGGGTTCGTAAATCATGTAGACATCGCGTCCACCAGCGTGTTCAGAAGAGTCACGGACGGCACGAATTTCCACTTCGGTAGAACCTGAAGGAATTCCGACAACCATACGCATTGATGGACTGAACCACTTGTTTTTGCTGGAGGCTTTGCCTATAAGTCCGCGAATCATCATCTCGGCGGCGTTGAAGTCGGCAATAACGCCTTTGCGCAGAGGACGCACGCATCGTATGCCTTCGGGTTCGCGACCCCACATACGCTGAGCCTCTTTGCCTACGGCAATCATTTTGCCTGTGCGTACGTCAATGGCCACGATTGACGGCTCATCAATGATGATTTTGTCGTTATGAATTATGAGGGTATTGGCTGTGCCAAGATCCACAGAGATTTCTTTGGTAAGTGAAAAAATACCCATTTCTTAGGTTGATGGATTTTAGTTAGGTTAATTAGTGCTTGAAATGGCGGATACCGGTTGTTACCATAGCCACATCGTGCTCGTTGCAATAAGCGATAGAGTCGTTGTCGCGAATGGATCCACCGGGTTGTATTACGGCAGTGATGCCGGCTTCATGGGCTATCTCCACACAGTCGGCGAAGGGGAAGAATGCATCAGATGCCATAACTGCACCATTAAGGTCAAAGCCAAACGATTGAGCTTTGGCAATGGCTTGTTTGAGAGCGTCAACGCGGCTTGTTTGTCCTACTCCGCTGGCGAAAAGCTGGTTGTTCTTGGCAAGGACAATAGCGTTGCTCTTGGAGTGTTTAACGATTTTGTTGGCAAACAGCATGTCTTTAACTTGAGCTTCCGTAGGTGTGACATTTGTTACAGGAGTGAGATCGGCAGATGTTTCAATCTTAAGGTCGCGTTGCTGCATAAGAGCACCGTTTAGTATGGTGCGAACTTGTACAGTGGTGTCAAGTTGAGTTTTTTGTATAAGGATAATGCGGTTTTTCTTCTGTTGAAGAATAGCAAGAGCATCTTCGGTATATTCGGGGGCGATGATTACCTCAAAGAAAATCTTATTGATTTCTTCGGCTGCTTCAGCGTCAACTGTGCGGTTGGCAATAAGTACACCGCCGAATGCTGATACGGGGTCGCCTGCAAGGGCGTCTTTCCATGCTTCGGCTATTGTGTCACGAGTGGCAAGACCGCAAGCATTGTTGTGTTTAAGCACTGCGAAGGTCGGCTCTGTGAATTCTGAAATCAATGATACAGCAGCATCAATGTCAAGCAGATTGTTGTATGAAATCTCTTTGCCATGAATTTGCTGGAACATCTGGTCAAAGTTGCCAAAGAATGCTCCTTGCTGATGAGGGTTCTCGCCGTAGCGCAGTTCTTTTTTGTGATCAAGAGCGAGTCGAAGGGCTGAAGGACCTTCAGCTGCATCAAAGTAGTTGAAAATATGAGAGTCATAACCGGATGATACAGCAAATGCTTCTTTGGCCAGCCACAGACGATCTTCAAGTGTGGTAGCGGCATCATTGTTGCGCTCAAGCATTTCGGCAAAAGGAGCGTATTGAGCCTTTGATGCTACGATAGCTACATGAGCATAGTTTTTTGCTGCAGCACGTATCAAAGATATACCGCCTATGTCTATTTTCTCAATGATGTCGGCATGTGAGGCACCGGATGCTACAGTGTCTTCAAACGGATACAAATCTACGATTACGAGGTCTATTTCGGGAATTTCATATTGTTGCATTTGTGAGCGGTCGCTCTCCAAATCTCTACGACCGAGAATGCCACCGAAAACTTTTGGGTGGAGGGTTTTTACACGACCTCCAAGTATGGATGGATAAGAGGTGAGATCTTCCACTGCGTCACATTCATAGCCGAGTGATTCAATGAATTGGCGTGTGCCGCCTGTGGAGAGGAATTTAACACCATTGGAGTGTAGTAGTGATAGTATGCGGTCAAGACCGTCTTTGTGATACACTGAGATGAGTGCGGTGGAAATTTTCTTAGCTTCTGCCATGATCCGGAAAAGTTGATGTTCTAAGTATATGAATATTCAATGTGCAAAAGTAGTAAAAATTCTACATAATATAGGTGTTAATTATGCTATAAAACATGATTTTTATTGGTGGAACGATTGAAGGGGTTGATAA
>CAMWXV010000190.1 GCA_947178305.1 uncultured Porphyromonadaceae bacterium
CAGCCATTGCTATAAATAATTTTCAGTGTTAACGATGGAGCGCACATAAGCACGCCCATAATAATTCACAAAGTTAACCAACCTTGTGCAAACCGCAAAGCAATAATACACAAAATTCACACTCCGCCGCAGATATATGATTTTACTGCGGCGGAGTGTGTTGGAACTGCTAACAAACTTTATTTAATTTTCAGAGAGCGCCAATCATTGACAAGCGCAGGCGAATATTTCACAGTGGGAGTCTGCAACTTTCGGTTCACGACCACCGACTGCCGAGACACCTCGGTGGTTATATAGTCGGAAAGTTCTCCCAAACTTACATCTCCTTGAGACGAATTCAACTTGTCAAGAAGATAGTAAGTGAATATTCCATGCCCTTTTTCATCAAAAGGCAAAGCTGATTGGTCGCCCGAAGCGGCGGACAGCACCACAAGATTGCCTGTGGCCTGAATGTCACGAGGACGCAACCGTATGCCTCGCGCACTTGCCAGCATACCGTCGCCGCGCAACGAACCACTGAAGCAAGCATCCACAAACGCTACCACAAGCTCAGCGTTCACGGACCCCAGTTCATCATACAGCTTGTTGAGCGGATAGCAAGCCTCTACATCACTGCCCGAAGCATCTACCGGCATGATATACGCATTGCGGTTGCTATCATCCGGCACTCCATGCCCGGCATAATACAACAACACCTTAATCTTACCGTCATAAGCCGATGCAATATCTTTAACATCACTTATGGCGGCCACCAAGTCACCATACGTTGCATCATAATATGTGCGTATATTGGATTCCGGCACACCGAGTGTACGCTCGCAGTATTTGGCAAACACCCTGGCATCATTAGCCGCAAAATCCACCGGAGCCACACGCTGATAATTCTCATTGCCTATGACCACAACAAAAGTGCGGTCATTGACTTCCGAACTTACAGGTATAGTCAAATCCACGGCATCAGGAGTGAACTGCTTGGCCGACGGTTTGACTCCATCTTTTTGAGCAAGCTGCTCATACTCTTTCACTGCCGAAATTGGCGCTATGTTCAGTGCCAGGGTTGTAAAATCATCTTCGGCATAGCTGCGTGCCGACAAAAACTCTTTTCCATTGACAGAAAACTTACATGACAATACAGCCAAATTATCGTCCATCACGCCATAAACCGGCACAATCACCACATCACCCCAACCGGCTCTAAACTCTTTTGCATCAACCTCCGACACCGATGCATACACCGTGCCCAAGTTGCCGCCGAGCTCTACCGGGAAAAACTGAAAATCACGCACATACTCTCCCAATTTACCACGCAAGGAGCGTGATGCGTACTTGCTTACATATTCGTGTTTCAACGTGGCTATGGTTTCATCTATCATGGCTTTGCGAGACTCGTTGTTCACACGCGACTCCCATTGCGCAACGGTTTCATACGGTTTGCGTAACTGCCAAGCCTCTACCGCCTTTTTAAGACGAGCAGTAGCAAAAGATGTGAAATTATCGGTTTGGAATGTGCGAGCCGTGAGGTTTGCGCTCCCTTCCGTAAGAATAGTATTGTAAAAAGGCACCTCCTTGCAACCAAAGAAAGCATCATACACCACATAGCGCGGATATGGAATATCGTGACCGCTTACATTGACCAGCTTTACGCACCCCTTGAATATGCCTTGTCGTCCATAACCGTATGTGCCGGAAAAAATCAAAGCCTCAGCTTCATCCGGCATAACCACCGTTTCAAGGTTCCGGCAATCATTGAACGCATTTAACCCGATAATTCTTACGGTATTAGGCAACTCTATTGATTTAAGATTTTTGCATTTACGGAAGCCATCATTTTCCACTTTGCCAACATAATAATCAATGCCATTAAGACGCACTATTTCAGGAATAATCACATCAACAAGGGCATTTTTATTTGCGGCAGCGCATTTCAACGTATTGTCTCGCTGTAGGGTGTACTTAATGTTATCTACAACCACTTCGTCTGCGGCATAAGCCCCAAGCAGAGCAAAAGCTGCCAAACAGAACGATAACAACAATCTCTTCATGACATAAATGATATTAGAAATCCAATCCAACAGAAAAAGCTATACGGTGTGACCAAAATTTGGAGTATTCTGAGTATTCTGAATATTCCAAAGATTCATTAAAGCCGGCACTTTGTCCTCTACGATAAATGGAGGTTTCTTTTTCAAGCGGCAAAGGCAAATAACTCATGGTCAAATTAATACCCGTAATTCTGTTGAGACGGAAACGCAGACCTATGCTTGGCTGAATGTGCACTCCACCAAATCCTGCATACTTTATTATTCTATAATTAGTAGTAGCATCGTAATAAGACTCTTCGGAAAGATCAATACCATAGTCATCATCGACTTTAATATCAACAGTATATCCCAGTTTTAGGCCCACAAAAAAGTTTGTTTTTTTCACACTGAAGAAGTCCCAGCGAGCATCGGCATAAATAGGCATTCCAAAACAAAATGCCGATGACGCAAACATAGCTCCAACACCAGCCCCGACAAACAGTTTGTTAAGCTGCACACCATGAGAGGTGGTGAACCCGAAAAACGATCTTTTGAATTTCACATCGGTTGTATGAACCGGCACAGCGACATTCAAATCCAGGAATCCGCGGTAATGCTGAGCAAAAGCAGAGGAAATAGAAGTTAATGCGATAATGAGTGTCAATATAAGTTTTTTCATTTTTGTTGGTTTTGAATTGTTATATGAATGGTTTTAAGTTGTATTTCATGATTGTGAGTGCGCGAGGCCGAGAGCCATTTATGAAAATTTTTCAGCGACAGGTTCTTGATTTCATATCCGTTGCCATTATCCACCGCAGGTAGTTGAAATTCTGTTGGTGAATACAGTATATACAAATCATTAAGCTCCAACAAATCCTCGCATGTAAGTTCCACTTCATCCACTACTGCCGGATTGTCGGCCCGGAAACGGTCGAAAAAACGGTATAATTTTCCACCATCCACTGTCACAGGGTTGTTTGT
>CAMWXV010000191.1 GCA_947178305.1 uncultured Porphyromonadaceae bacterium
TTGCTGTGTTGTACTGTGTGTATGAATATATCGTTCATTGAAGCCATACATGGTTGAAGTGAAGAAATCTCAACCATGGGATTAACTTCAGATATAACGTCACGGAGTTCCACTCCGCCGCTTAGTTGAAATTGAAGAACATCCAACCCCTCACCAATTTGCATATTGGTAGTCATAGACTGAAGCTTCTGCATCAATTCGCGGGCATTTCCCTTGAATCCAAGAGAGTATCGACCTTGGCTGAATTCACGGCGTAGGTGCTCCACATTACCTGTCAGTATATTTCTACCATTATTTATTAAGGTTATATTATCGCATATTTCTTCTACCGAAGCCATGTTATGAGTAGAAAAAATCACCGTGCTGCCATTGTTCTTAAGTCGTATTATTTCATCGCGCAGAAGATTGGCATTAATAGGGTCAAAACCAGAGAACGGTTCATCAAATATAAGAAGCTTTGGTTCATGAAGCACAGTTACTATAAATTGAACTTTCTGCGCCATGCCTTTTGACAATTCCTCCACTTTTTTGTTCCACCAAGACGAAATCTCAAATCTATCAAACCACTCTTTCAGTTTTCGTGTTGCTTCGTCCTTTTTAAGGCCCTTGAGCCTTGCAAAAAATATGGCTTGGTCTCCAACTTTCATTTTTTTGTACAACCCACGCTCTTCAGGAAGATATCCTATATGTGCCACATCATTGGCATTTAATGCATGGCCATCAAAAATAACCTGACCGCTGTCGGGTGCGGTAATATGATTAATTATACGTATCAACGTGGTCTTACCGGCACCATTCGGACCCAGAAGACCATATATCGTGCCTCTTGGCACCTCAAGGCTCACATTATCCAAAGCCTGGTGATTGGTATAAGCCTTGCTTACGTTCTCTACTTTTAGAATATTGTTCATTACAATTATTGAATAGGTTGTTTGTTCTAATAGATATGACGCTCTTTTTGACAAATAATTTCAAGCGATCAATTTTTTTTGTCAAAGAAACTATTTATAATAGCCGACAACGCACCATCACCAGTGACATTACAAGCTGTACCAAAACTGTCCATTGAAATGTATAGAGCTATCATCATGGCGTTTTGTGCTTCAGAAAAACCAAGTACCGATGACAACAATCCTAACGAAGCCATTATAGCCCCTCCAGGTATGCCGGGAGCCGCAATTATCGTGATTCCGATCATTGCTATAAACTGTGCGAATTCACCGACTCCATACGGCACTCCTTGCATAATCATTAGTGCCAATGCGCAAGCCACTATCTTCAGTGTGCTTCCACTCATATGTATAGTTGCACACAGTGGTACCACAAAGCCTGCCACATCTTCATTCACACCCATTTTGATTGTTTGTCTTAGTGTAACAGGAATTGTGGCTGCGGAACTTTGTGTTCCAAGAGCCGTGAAATACGCAGGCATCATGGTCCAAAGCATTTTCAAAGGATTTTTACGCATAAACAGTGATGCCACGCTAAATTGAAACAACAGCAACAATATGTGCAGAACAAAAATCACTAATATTATTTTCATAAATGTGTGAAGTATCGTGCCGACCTGACCTTCATAAGTCATAATCAAAAATATACCGAATATATAATACGGCAACAATGGTATTACGCAACGTGTGATTGTAAGGCTCACTATATCGCGAAATTCGATTACACTTTTACGCAACGCCCCACCATTCACAAACGCTATTCCAAGTCCGGACATAAATGCCAATGCCAAAGCAGTCATCACAGGCATAATTGCAGGTATTGACACTTCAAAATAAGGTAAAACTGAATTACTTTCAGATTCCATCGCCGATGAAAGCGAACTTTTAGCAAGCATGGCCGGAAATAAACAATCACCGGTAAAATAAGACACAAATCCAGCAAACAAAGTGGCGCAATATGCCAGTGCTGCCGTTGCCACAAGCATTTTTCCGGCTTTGTTCCCTAAATCCGCAATTGCGGGTGTCACAAAACCAAATATTATTAATGGGATAAGAAATGTCAGGAATTGCGAAAATATGCCATTGAATGTTGCACACAAACGAGTCAGCCAGTCTGGAGACACATAACCAACGCCAATGCCTAAAACTATTGCCACTATAATTTTTAGAAGCAATCCGGGAGTATATTTCTGTTTCATGCACAAAAATAGCGAAAAATATTCAACAAAGGAATTACATTTTCAGCGTTAATTTGTATAAATGCCAAAAGATTATCCACAAAGTCAGCCTAAAATAGAATAATTTTTGAGTAATTTTGCACTCAATCCAATAGTTTTTACAATTAATCCACATATTTTCTTAACTTATGAAAAAATCATTATGTCTGTCAGTGGGACTTACTGTTGCGTCTATTGCGGCAGCCAACAATGCCCCATTGTGGCTTCGTGATGCCGCAATATCTCCAGATGGCGGCACAGTAGCTTTCACATTCAAAGGCGACATCTTCACCGTTCCAACCTCCGGAGGAGAGGCTCGTCAGATTACCACTTCGCATGCTTATGACAGCGCTCCTCTTTGGAGCCCAGATGGTGGCCAAATAGTGTTCCGTAGCAATCGTGAAGGATCTGATGACATTTTTGTAATCCCGGCCAAAGGTGGAACAGCTCGCCGCATCACTACTTCGTCAGGTTCAGAACTTCCCATAGCATTTCTTCCCGATGGTCGTTTGCTGTTTGTTACTCACGGTATGCCCGGGCGCACTTCAGCCCAAGCTCCATTCGGCTCGCAAACATATGTTGTAAGCATATCTGAGCCCAACGCCCGCCCACAGCTCTATCTATCGTTACCCATGACATCTGCATCGGTTGCTGCCGATGGGCGAATGCTCTATCAAGATCGCAAAGGATACGAAAATATCTGGCGTAAACATGAGCGTTCTTCAAGCACTGCCGACATTTGGCTTGTTGACAATAATAATTTTTCCAAACTCACCGATTTCTCCGGACATGACATGAATCCGGTATGGAGTGCCGATGGTAAACATTATTA
>CAMWXV010000192.1 GCA_947178305.1 uncultured Porphyromonadaceae bacterium
AAATATGGCAAAGCTCTCTTTGATTTGGTCACCAAAAATTGTTTGATGGCTTTCGCGGCCATCGCAGCTCTGAGCAGCTGCTCACAGGATGAGGAGTTTCTCCTCGGCGACAACCAGTTGTCAAACGACGGAAATGCCGTGACATTCGGCACCTATCTCGGTCAGGCTCCCGAATCACGTGCATCTGTAATCACCACCGATAACTTGAAAACCAAGGGCTTCGGCGTGTTTGCCTACTACACAGGGCAAAATGACTATGTTGCCGGAGCTTCCGTTCCCAATTTCATGTGCAACCAGGAGGTGATACATGACGGTTCCGCATGGACCTACTCCCCCATGAAGTACTGGCCTGGCACCGATGGTGACAAACTATCATTCTTCGCCTATGCCCCCTACACCGAAACACCCGGCTCAGTCAATATCACAAAGCTCCCCCAAAACACCGACCAGACCGATCCGACGCTTTCCTTTAAAGTGGCATCGGATGTCAAAGAGCAAATCGATCTGCTGTATTCAGCTGCGCATACCAACGTGGAAAAGCAGGCTGTCAATGACAAGGTGACTTTCCGGTTCAACCACGCCCTGTCGCGTTTGGGTTTCAAGGCTAAACTCCTTATTGATGATATCTTCAATGACACCAGTACAGGCAATAGCACAGATGGCGTGAAAGTCGGCGCTGATACTAAGGTTACCATCAACGAGATAAAAATTTCATCGGATGAATTTTACGCTACCGCCGATTTGAACCTCAACGGAGGCAAGTGGACCAATTGGAAGAAGAGCGAAAACGGTGCCATGGAATTCGTACTTGATGCCGACGATCTTGAAGATGCGGCAATTACTTCTGAAACCCCCATCGTGAAACTGAATAAGGACGATAGCTACCTGATGCTGATTCCTTCCATAGCTGAAAGATTAAGTGATGGTTCGGATGTTACTACCCCCATAATTGTAAATTTGGTTGTCAAATACACGGTTGAGACAGCAGATCCAAAGCTGCCCGACGGAAAAAGCATAATACACTGCGAGGTGCCCACAACTTTCAAGCATACTTTTAAACAGGGCATGGCAACTAATCTTGTGCTCAATATCGGTCTGACATCTGTCAAATGTGAACCAACTGTCACACCTTGGACTGAGACGGATGAAGACATATCTGCATCCAACAACTATAAGGGATATATCAAAATGCATACCACGAATGGCGTTGATGAAATGAAAGCATATATCTTAAACAACGAAAATGGCAGTTCTTATGATCCTAATAATATGATAGAAAGACAAAACTATGAGGTAAAGATAACAACAATGGATTTTTTGTGTCCGGAGTTTGATTTTTGTTGCTTAGACGCTGAAGAATCTGATCTCACTTGTCTTGCTTGGAGTACAAAGAAATTGCCCGTAGTAGTTATTAATGGTGAGGAGAATGACTATGAGAATGTGGCTGATTACTTGAAAGATTTAAAAGAACGAAATATACCGGTATGGAAGCCCAAAGAAGAATTCAAGCTTCCGGAAGGTACAGATCATATTGATTTATATCCCGTTGTATACAAAAACAATGAATAAATCATAGAGAGCGACAGATTCTTAGAACACAAAAGCCAACCGGGGATTACACGGTTGGCTTTTGCGTTCTAAGAACAATCTTTTAATACCTTATATAAATGATTTTGAGAAAATCACCCATTTTGAGGCGAAAATATAATTGATGTTTGTGTGTATGGTTGTGGTTATTTTGGTTTGACTTTGGAGATGGTGACAAGATAGACTCCGGAGAATATTAAGGCTACAGCTATTGCTTTTGTCGGGGTGAAGTGGTCAAGACCCAAGTAGATGCCTATGGATGTGGCCACTATTGGTTGTATGTAGTTGTACATACCTACCACAGTGGGGCGTAGGACTTTTTGTCCGGTCATTACACATATATAGGCCAGGAATGTGCCTCCAACAACTATAAAACCGGTGCATGCCCATGAGGCTGGAGTTATGGCATTCCATGTGGTGTTCATCAGTGAGGGGATGCTTGGCGGGATGGAAAGCAGCGTGGCAAACAGGAACATCCATTTCATCAATGTGATGAGTGAGTAGCGTTGTATGAAGTTGCGGTAGAGTGTAAGATATAGGGCATAGCTAAGTTGGGCAGTGAGTACCAATATATCGCCGAGCATTGGGTTGTTGCCTGATATCTGTTGTCCAAGATTGCCGCTTACAAGCATTATGGCTCCGGATGCGCCGAGTGCTATACCTCCGGTCTTTTTCCAAGTTATAGGTTCTTTGAGGATTAAAGCAGCCAATATCATAACCCACATGGGCATGGTGGTGGTGATGATTGATGCTTCACCTGGTGAAGACAAACTTACTCCGAATATGAAGCATCCTTGGTTGAACAAGATTCCAAGGCAGGCCGCTCCTGCCAGTCGGAGCAGGTCGGCTGCGGGAACTTTCTCATGTTTGGTGAAGAATGATGCTATCCAAAACAGTATGGCAGCTCCGGCTATGCGCATATCTGTGAGCAGTATGGGAGTGACGGTGCCTGTGGCTAAAACCATCTTGGCTGCAGGCGACATAAGTCCCCACATCACGTTGGCGCCTATCATGGCGGCGTGACCTTGGAGTTTGTTGTTTGTCATGAATCGTGTGGGCTAATGTATTTAAGCAGCGAAGCCGCGTCCTTTGCGGAGCGGCTTCGCGGTGTAATCGTCAAGTAGAGATTCCCTTGGGGAATTACTTTCTGATACCAAGCTCTTTCTGAGCAATGATGGCACGATAGCGGTTGATGTCTTTCTTGATCAAGTAGTCAAGAAGACGACGACGCTTACCTACCAACGCCTTAAGAGCACGAGCTGTGGTATAATCTTTGTGATTTGACTTGAGGTGCTCAGTCAAATGAGCAATACGGACTGAGAATAATGCAATCTGTGCTTCGGGTGAGCCAGTGTCAGTCTTGCCCTTACCGT
>CAMWXV010000193.1 GCA_947178305.1 uncultured Porphyromonadaceae bacterium
TGGTTAACTATGTGTGAAATAGTGTAATTAAGGTAATTTTTGGCAAAGATACTCAAAAAATACTCTTTGGTGGATTTTTTTATAGAAAAATTAAAAAGGCGAAGCTAACAGAATGAGTTGCTTCGCCTTGATGGATTTTATGGTTTGTGATTATGAATCGTGGTTATCGTACCATTTGGAGTACATTAGATAGTTGTGTGCTATTTTTTGGTTCATTTCGCGGCTTTGGACGGGGTCTACCATCTTTATGAATTTGGCAGGAGCGCCGCCCCAAAGTTCGTTAGGCCCGATTTTTGTGCGTGAGAGCACCACGGATCCGGCTGCAACGAGTGCGCCTTCTCCAACTTCGGCATCGTCCATTACCACTGCGCCCATGCCTATGAGGGCGAGATTGTGGATTTTACATCCGTGCAGGGTCACGTTGTGGCCTATGGACACGTCGTCGCCTATCTCTATGGTTGACTTTTGGTAAAGGGTGTGTAGAACGGAGCCGTCCTGGATGTTTACGCGGTTGCCGATGCGGATGGAGTTGACATCGCCGCGCAGCACGGTGTTGAACCAGATGCTGCATTCGGAGCCCATCTCTACATCGCCTATTATTGTCGCGTTTTCGGCAAGAAAACAATCGTTGCCGATTTTTGGGGTTGTCCCTCTTAACGGAATTATCAGTGCCATATGGTTATCGTGTTAGCGGTTGTGTTTTTTGTATGAGCCATTCCTGTTCGGCGGGTTGCAGCAGTGGCAGCAGGCGGGAGCGGACGGTGTTGTGATAGTTGTTGACCCACTCTATCTCGCTGTCGCTCATTATTGTGGTGTCAAACAATTGCAGGTCGAATGGGAATAGTGTCAGGGTTTCAAATTTATAGAAATTGCCGAACTCGGTGGTCATGGCCGGAATGGTGAGCACGAGGTTCTCGCATCGTATGCCGAAGCGGTCGCTGAGGTACACTCCGGGTTCGTTTGAGGTGATCATGCCGGGGGTGAGGGGGGCGAGGGTGTCGTTAAGTCTGATGCTTTGCGGGCCTTCGTGTACATTGAGAAAATGTCCAACGCCGTGTCCGGTGCCGTGCAGATAGCTCAACCCTTGTTTCCATAGCGGCATGCGGGCGAGTGCATCAAGTTGTGCGCCGCGTGTGCCTTCGGGGAATATGGATGTGCCTATGGCTATGTGTCCTTGCATCACGAGTGTGAAGCAGCGGCGTTGCTCGTCGGTTGGCGTGCCAAGGGCTATGGTGCGTGTTATGTCGGTGGTGCCGTCAAGGTAGTTCGCTCCGGAGTCTATGAGCAGCAGCGAGTCTGTGGTGATTTCTGAGTTTGTGTCAGGTGTGGCGGAGTAGTGCACTATGGCTCCGTGCGGTCCGAATCCGGCTATGGTGTCAAAACTTATGTCAAAGAATAAAGGTTGCGCTTTGCGGTGTTTCAGCAATATGTCGGCAACATCCATCTCTGTGAGACTTTGTCCCGAAGCTATGGTTTGCTCTATTTCCATGAATGCGCGTGTCAAGGCAACTCCGTCGCGTTCCATGGCGTGGCGTATTCCCTGCGTTTGGATGTCGTTTTTCACGGCTTTGAGCATAGCTACCGGCGATTTGCCAATCACTGCATGGCTGCCGAGAGTGTCAAGCCATGCGCCGGCTGTTTGGTTTGCGCTCAACAGAACTTTTGCGTTTGAGTCGTTTGCTTTGGCCGATACGCTTGTCATAGCTTCGGAGTAGGGGCATGTGTTCACTTTGGCTTCCTGTAGGTGTTTTGTCACCTCCGGCGTGAGCTTGTCGGTGTCAAGATACAGGGTGTTTCCGTTTGACGAGAGGTAGAGATAAGCGGTGAGCACCGGATTGCTCTCCACATCGCGCGAGCGGATGTTGAGTGTCCATGCCACTTCGGCCAGGTCGCTTATGAGCACGGCATCGGCACCTTGCGCTGATGCATCGGCCAGGATTTTGGCGATTTTGGAATCGGGGGTCTCGCCGGCATATTTGTTTTCGTGAACAAACACTTTGTCTTTGGGCAGTGACGGTCGGTCGGTCCACATGCTGTCGGCCGGATTGAAGTCTACGCGTAAATCTATGCCTGATGCTGCCAATTGTTGCTGCATGGAGCTTGTGGCTGTGATGCTGAATAACATTCCGTCTATGCCCACGGTGGAGTGGGGGGGTAGGTTGGTGCACAAGTAAGCCTCGATTGTCGGCACGGTTGGTTTGCCTTCCTCCATCACGTCAATGCAGATGCCCTTGAGCTGCGATGCGGCCTGAAGCCAATATCGGGAGTCTGCCCACACGAATGCTTTGTCCATTGTTATGACAAGTGAACCCGCGCTGCCGGTGAATCCGCTCAGCCATCGGCGCACTTGCCAATGGTCGGCCAGATATTCGCTGAGATGGGGGTCGGTTTGGGGAATGATTGCTGCTTGGATGTTTGCTGAACGCATGCTGTCACGCAGAGACGCTATGCGATTGTTTATAATTTCGTGTTTCATCGGTGTTATGGTTGCTTATATAATTAAGGTGTACCTTATGGGGTATACAATACAAAGGTATGAATTTTTCTTTGTTTGCAGTTTTGAAAAGATGTGAAATTTGCTTTTGGCCTACTTCTATGGTTGGCTGGAGTGCTTTTATTTTGTGGATGTAAATATGCTTTGGCGTGTTTTGTTTACTGTTGTATGAGTAAAGCTGAGAAAAAGTTCAAAAAAATAGCAACTTTTTTATTGCGCGTAATCATGGTGATTATTAGTGAGATGTATGTTTAAAGGATTAAAATGGGATAAAAATATTAAAAGAAAAAGTCAAAAATATTTGGTGGATTCAAATGTTTGGTATAACTTTGCAATCGCTTTCGGGGTTCAACCTTAGAACTCAATAGCAAAGCTGCCTCTTTAGCTCAGTTGGCCAGAGCACGTGATTTGTAATCTCGGGGTCGTTGGTTCGAATCCGACAAGAGGCTCAAC
>CAMWXV010000194.1 GCA_947178305.1 uncultured Porphyromonadaceae bacterium
ATTCTGTATATGTGGCAAATAGAGGATATTATCCGAGCAAATCAATTGGATATAGATAAAATCCGGCAAAATGTTGTGGATAAATATCAGCTTGATAATGACCAAAAATGTAAAATAGCGGAGTGGTATGATAGCTTGATAGACATGATGAGACATGAGGGGACTGAAAAAAGCGGACATCTCCAAATAAATAAAAATATGATAACACAGCTTGCGGAACTTCATCAAGCCATGCTTAAGAACCCCAAATTCGCCGATTATACAGCAGAGTTTTATCGTACTCTTCCTTACATTGTAGAGTTGCGTTCTAAAGCGGGTGAGAATAAGAGTGGAGAAATAGAAACATGTTTCAATGCGCTGTATGGAATGCTTATGCTCAGATTGCAGGGCAGGGAGGTGTCAACGGATACACTAAATGCGGTGAAACAAATAACTCATTTCTTAGCCGTGCTCGCACGAAATTTTCATCTGGATGAAGCGGGTAAGCTGTTTGATGTTTGCGATGATTCAAATACTGATGCAAAATAGATTCTATAATATATAGAATTATGATTAAAAGACGAGGGTGCTGCAAATCTGCAGCACCCTCGTCTCAGCTATGTATCTATTGTTCTATTGCCTATTGTGGGTGATGGCTGATGTGAATGGATGAAGAAGGATTTTACGGTTGTCCAAGTCAAGAAGAAAGTCTTGTTTCATGTAGTTGAACGGATTGAATGTGTATGGTTCTTCTAGCGCATCACAATACCATACAGATGCAGTGCCACATCTATCACCTATACACACCCATGCATCCATATCAATAAGTGCAGTGTGTTTACTAACCATTGTTAGAAGTGTATCCTGGGTTAGATCGTTTGTAGTGCGATTGTGTTCCGACAATGGCAAACGCATTACAGCGCGTTGCAGACCTGTGTCCAAAAAATACTCATTTACGATATTCTGCACTGAAATTGCAATATAATATCTGTTACCTTGCCAAAGATCTTTGATAGGGCTATGCGATACGGTCAAATCCGCAAACGGTTCATATCCATTCGGAACATCAAAATACAACGACACCGCTTTTTCGTCAAACAGATACTCAATTTTAAACTTTTGAAGGAAATCCACTCCAAGCACGGAAAATCCGGTGCTGGAAGGCACGAAATCCACATTGTGGAGAACATTGAGCGTTGTCGGCTCCATAACCGGGATTGTGTTCCCAAGAGAATCAATATCAAAAGTGTAGTCATAAAGTGGCACATCCACACGATAACGAGTTAGCGTACAATTCATCTGTCCCAGTCCGTTGCGCCCAATTACCGGATATATCATTCTTTCTGCTTTGTAGCCCAATGCCTCCAGCTTGGCCAAATCGGCCTCAGTTATGCTACTTGCGTCAGCCCCCGTATCAATTTTGAATTCCAGACCTGGAGCCAGTGTTGCCATCAGCGGAGTTCCACTAAGAGGCATTGTACCAAGGCGGCCTTCGGAAATATCTGCATATATTTCATCGTGGGAGCCAAGTGTAAGCAGAAAGCCGTATATACCCAAAATGGCTACGGTTATAAATGATCCGATGATAATGCGTTTTGATTTGTTCTTCTTCATTAAATTTGGTTGTCAACAAGAATGACATTAAATCAAGTTGGTCACAAATTTAATACATAAAGAATGTAACACTCACATTGGTTAACAGCATTGTGACACATTCCACAACAATGACACAATGATGCAACAAAAATGCCACATTGCATAATTACAAGTCACACGAAAAGCAATCATCTAAAAACAATGACCAAACCAAAGATATGATTGATTGGATTTTCAAATAAAGCCATCAAATAAAAAATTATCTTTGGTTTCCAATGCAAGCGTAGCTTAAGAATTTTCCGAAGTTCGTGCCAATATAGAATACACTACAGCTGATATATGCGCAACATATTGTGATGCTTGTGATTCATTACCCTTAAAATCTTTAACAAATACCGATAAAGTGTAGCAAACATGATTAGGTAGACATATATAGGCCACATCATTATGAGCCGCAAGAACACCGTCTTCATTGATATAACCAGAACCTGTTTTATGAGCAACAGCAACCTCTTTTTTGTCCAGGAGCGGAGCGACTATCCTATCTTTACCTGTTATACATTGTTTTAATGTGCTCTTAATGAACATTTGTTTCTCATCGCTGATAAGATTGTCGGTAAACAAGCGATTCATCAACATTGCGGCACCAAGAGGAGATGTATAATTGGAGTAAGCTTTGTTGTGGTCGGCCGACATATCTTCTTCCATATAAGCTATCTGAAAACTTGAACGAGGAATAAGAGTTGCTATAAAACTGTCAGTTTGGGCAACATTGACCATATCCTTGAACATGATATTGCTTGCATTGTTATCGCTTTGAATAAGGGTATAACGTAATAAATCCCTAACTGTTACTGATAAGACAGATTCAGTATGATCTTTCATCATAGGACTCCAAGTCTTTGGATCAAGTTTATTCCTATCTATCTTTATCAAAGTATCAAGTGAAAGTCCCTTATTGTCAAAATCGTTACAAAGGGCCAATGCCTGATGGACCTTAAATACGCTCATCATGGGATAAACACTTTTATTATTGACCTTAACTGTATCTGTGTTGTTGATAATTATCGCCACTCCGATTTCACCGGGACAAGCAGATACAATGTGAGATATGCTATCGGTCAGCATATCTGTCAAAGTAGGATGTTTACTGTCTTTTACTGATTTTGGAGACAATACAAAAGCTATGATTGCTATGCAAACGATAGTTACGCACAAAACTACTAAATGCTTTTTACTTTTTGTCATATAATCCTCTTCTTGTTTTTGGATTGGGTAAAATGGGCCGGAACACGAAATATTCAATAACGAAAAGACCTAAAAAGAACATTTGTTTTTGTT
>CAMWXV010000195.1 GCA_947178305.1 uncultured Porphyromonadaceae bacterium
TAGACATGAAAACCGGAAATATGCACAAAATCACCGAATCGGGCTACTTCAACCAAAATCCGCGCTGGGCAATTAACGGCAAAGCTCTTTTGTACGATTCAGAACGCTACGGCATGCGCAACCACGCATCATGGGGCTCTCTCTACGATGTGATGATGGTATTCCTGGAAGATGACGCCTACCAAAAATACAAACTCTCTGAAGAAGACTACGCTCTTTACAAAGAGGTAGAGAAAGCACGCGAAAAGGCCGAGAAAAAAGCCAAAGAAGAGAACGACAAGAAATCAAAAAAGAAAAAAGACAAAAAAGACACCGAAACAAAAGAGGAAAAAAACGACTGGACTCCCGACTTCACCGGTCTTGACAAGCGCACTGTCCGCCTCACCCCCAACTCTTCCGACCTTGCAGACGGACTTATCACCTCCGACGGTGCCACCCTCTACTATCTCAGCGCCGTGGAAGACGGTTACGATCTGTGGAAACGCGACCTCCGAAAAGGCGATGTGTCACTGGTCAAGAAACTCGGAGCCGGTCCAATGTCCATGACCATGGACAAAGACGGTGCAATCTACCTTTTGGGACGCTCGCCCAAGCGTTTTGACCCCAAAGGTGAGAAAATCAAAAACATCACCCTCGGAGGCTCTTTCAAAATGGATTGCGCCAAAGAGCGTGAATACATGCTCCGCCACGTGTTCAACGAAGTCAACGAACGCTTCTATGTAACAGATCTCAACGGCGTGGATTGGAAAGGATACTACGAGGATTACGCCAAATTCCTGCCACATATATCCAACAACTACGACTATGCCGTGCTCCTCAGTGAACTTCTCGGCGAGCTCAACGTATCGCATTCCGGAGCACGCTTCCGCCCCAACGGAGCAAAAGAACCCACAGCCTCTCTTGGTCTGCTCTACGACATGGGCTTCTCCGGACACGGACTGAAAGTAGACGAAATTGTGGAAAACGGCCCGTTTGACCGCTCCAACACCGCCATGCAGCCCGGCTCCGTAATCACAGCCGTAAACGGCGTGGAGCTAACCGACTCCACCGACACAGATGAAGTACTCAACGGACTTCGCGGCAAGAAAACCCTTGTTGAGTTCACCCTCCCCTCCGGAAAGAAAGCAAGCGAAGTTGTGCTCCCTATCAGCGCCGGAGCAATGAGCGACTTGATGTACGACCGATGGATCAAGCAGCGCGAAGCCGATGTGGAGCGCCTCAGCAATGGCCGCCTCGGCTACCTGCACCTCCAGTCAATGAGCGATGAGAGCTTCCGTGCCATCTACGACAAACTTCTCGGCAAATATGTAGACAAAGAAGGCATCGTAATTGACACCCGCTGGAACGGCGGTGGTCGCCTCCATGAAGACATTGAAGTCCTCTTCAGCGGCAAGACATACCTTACACAAGAGATTCATGGTGTGGAAACCACCGTTATGCCATCACGCCGATGGAACAAACCCAGCATAATGGTAATAGGTGAAGCCAACTACTCCAACGCTCATGGCACACCTTGGGTATATAAACACTGCAAACTCGGCACCTTGGTAGGAATGCCGGTTCCGGGCACTATGTCAAGCGTCAACTGGGAAACTCTTCAGGACCCTTCGTTGTTATATGGTATGCCTGTCATCGGCTTCCGCACAGCTCAGGGCAACTATCTTGAAAACACCCAGCTGGAACCCGACATAAAGGTAGCAAACGACCCCGCTACCATTGTAAAAGGCGAGGACACACAGCTCAAAACGGCTGTAGACACATTACTAAAACAAATTGACGCTCAGAAATAATGGCACAGATAGGAGACACCGTACGCTACCTCAACTCGGTAGGCGGCGGCAAAATCATAAGAATAGAAGGCAACATGGCCTATGTGGACGAAGACGGATTTGAAACACCGGTGCTACTGCGCGAATGCGTGGTAGTTGCCGCTGCGTCAGCCGCACCAAAACCCGAGCCGAAACACACTGCCGTGGCACCCAAGGTCACCACGACATCCACACCCTCGGCTCCGGCACCCATAGCCACTGAAATCACGCAAGAAGACATAGCCGAAACTCCCGAAGGCGAACAGCTCAACGTAGTGCTGGCCTACGAACCTCGTGAGATAAAGCACATCAACACCACAGAATTTGATGCATATCTCGTCAACGACTCCAACTACTACCTCTACTTCACCTATATGACACGCGCCGATGCCGACCAAGGCTGGACCACACGATATGCCGGCATTGTGGAACCCAACATTCAGGTTTGGCTTGGCGAGGTATTGCGTAGCGACATACCCCAGATGGAGCGCGTGGCCGTACAGATTATAGCGTTCAAGCGCGACAAAGAATTCACGCTAAAGAACCCCATAGCCGTGGAAACACCCCTTGACAACACCAAATTTTTCAAGCTCCACTGTTTTCACGACAACATATACTTTGACACCCCGGTAATAGCCGTGGACATTGTGAAAAACGACATCCCGGTAAAACGCCTCTCAATTGACTCCGCGCGCATAGAAGATGCCATCAAGGCCAAGAAAGCCGTTGACCGCCAGCATCGCAAACCTGTACAGAAACGAAAAAAAGCATCAAGAATCAATGGCGATGTCATAGAAGTGGATCTCCACATCCACGAACTGATTGACAACACCCGCGGCCTTAGCAACGCTGATATGCTCAATCTACAAATCGACGAATTTCGCCGCGTCATGGACGAAAACCTGCGCAACAAAGGTCAAAAAATAGTCTTCATCCACGGCAAAGGCGAAGGCATACTGCGCCAAGCCCTGCTCAACGAG
>CAMWXV010000196.1 GCA_947178305.1 uncultured Porphyromonadaceae bacterium
CGCCGCTACCGCATGGCTCGCCTCACTCCAGTTTCATCCATCATGGGTGACTATTACCTGGACAAAAAAGGCAACAAATTCTATTACGTGTCTGTAGGCAACGATGGAAAAGCCAATCTCATGTGTCGCGACCTTAAGAAAGGTGATATATCCGTGTTTGCTCCCGGAGTGAGCGGAGGTTTACTTCCAGATGACAAAGGCGAGAACCTATTTGTTTTATCCAACAACGGAATGAGCAAAATATCACTCGCCGATGGTAAGATTGACAATATTGAATTTGATGCACCGTATAATCGCCATCCATCACTGGAACGCGAATATATCTACAACCATATGCTCAATCAAGTCAAAAACAAATTTTATGACGAGAATCTCCACGGTCTTGACTGGGACAGCATTGGCGCACACTATAGCAAATTCCTGCCGTATATTAACAACAATCGCGATTTTGCCATACTCATGAGTGAAGTTCTTGGCGAACTTAATGCTTCCCACACCGGAGCTTCCACATCTTCCGGTTGGTCAAGTATGCCTACAGCTACACTCGGTGCTTATTTCAATGAGGCTTACACAGGCCCGGGGTTGGAAGTGTCCGAAATACTTCGTCGTGGCCCGCTTGACAAGAAGAAAATCAACATCAAGCCCGGCGACATAATCACATCCATTGACGGTGAAACCATACAACCAGGCAAAGACTACTTTCCTATGCTTGAAGGGAAAGCCGGCAAGAAAGTTACCCTGGAGGTTAAGCGCTCAGGTTCTGATAAGGAAGAAAAAGTCATTGTTCGCCCCGGTAGTTCAGACAGCCATCTGCTTTACGACCGCTGGGTTGAAAATAACGAACATATCGTTGACAGTCTGTCCAACGGACGCATCGGGTATATACATATTCAAGGTATGAATACCTCAAGTTATCTTACAGCTTACGACCGTCTTCTCGGTAAATACCGAAACTGTGATGCTGTTGTTGTTGATACTCGTTACAACGGTGGCGGATGGCTTCATAATGATATTGCGCTACTGCTCGGCGGCAAAGAATATGTGCGCTATATGCCTCGTGGACGATATATCGGCAGTGATCCGTTCTCTCAATGGACCAAGCCATCTGTAATGCTTGTCAATGAAAGCAACTACAGTGATGCTCACGGCACCCCATATACCTATCAAGCTCTTGGCATCGGTGATGTTGTGGGTGCTCCGATACCGGGTACTATGACAGCCGTATGGTGGGAAACCCAAATAGATCCGTCATTGGTGTTTGGTATTCCCCAGGTCACCTCTAAGGACATGAACGGAAACGTGCTTGAAAACCAGCAACTCACCCCTGATGTAATTATCTATAACCAACCCGAAGAAATTCTCAATGGCAAGGATGCTCAGCTTGAAGGTGCAGTGACACACCTTTTGAAAAAATTGTCTTCAAAGTAACGATCTAAACCAATATATGAAACAGGAGCCGGGGAATGAACCTCGGCTCCTGCTGCATTTACACCTCCTTTCTAAATTCCTCTTTTCCTACTCCGCAAACAGGACAAACCCAATCTTCAGGCAAATCCTCAAATGAAGTTCCTGGCTCTATACCATTTTCCGGATCACCTATTGCAGGGTCATATACCCATTCGCAAACTTCACAAACATATTTTTCCATAATCTCATTTATTTAGTTCTACATTTATCCTTACAACAATTGCCCGGTTCATAAAGTTTCATCTGTCACTTGATTTCAATTTGTCCATATTAAGCTAATTCAGTAATTTTGCAATAAGATATAAGCATTACAATAATTTCCACCCATTGATCAATGAGGTTTGACGATTTTGATTTGAACTACGATGTGCTTGACGCACTTGACGCAATGCACTTTTCCGAATGCACCCCGATACAGGAACAAGCCATTCCCGCGGCTCTTGATGGGCACGACCTTATAGCAGTAGCACAAACCGGCACCGGCAAAACTGCAGCATACCTTCTTCCGGTTCTCAACCGATTGGCTGATGGCGAATTTCCCGAAGATGCTATCAATTGCATAATCATGGCTCCCACTCGTGAACTCGCACTGCAGATTGACCGTCAACTTGAAGGGTTCAGTTACTTTCTGTCTGTCAGCAGTCTGCCGATATATGGAGGTACTGATGGAGTCACATTTGCGAAGCAGCAACGTGGCCTTAAACTTGGTACTGACATAGTCATTGCCACACCGGGACGATTGTTGGCTCATTTGCAAATGGGATATGTTGATCTCTCAAAAGTATCTTTCTTCATACTTGATGAGGCCGATCGTATGCTTGACATGGGTTTTTACGATGACATTATGCAAATCGTGAAACATCTGCCAAAGGACCGACAAACTCTGATGTTTTCCGCTACTATGCCACCTAAGATTCAGCAGCTCGCCAAAACCATACTTACCGATCCCACGGAAATAACAATAGCCATATCAAAACCGGCCGAAAAAATTGACCAGAGCGCCTTTGTGTGCTATGAAACTCAGAAGTTATCCATACTAAAGCATATCTTCACGTCCAGACAAGCAAAACGTGTAATTGTTTTTGCATCTTCAAAACTCAAGGTTAAAGAACTTGCTCGGGAATTACACCGAGCAAGATTCAAGGTTGGTGAAATGCACTCAGATCTTGAACAGACGAAACGAGATGAAGTGATGCTTGACTTCAAGGCTGCACGAATAGACATACTTGTGGCCACAGACATTGTGGCACGTGGCATAGATATTGACGACATCACAATGGTTGTGAACTACGATGTGCCACACGATGCCGAAGAC
>CAMWXV010000197.1 GCA_947178305.1 uncultured Porphyromonadaceae bacterium
CAGTAAGACGCATAGCCGGACCCCACTCGCCGTCAAGCGTTATCATCAGTGGCACATTGGCCAGTGATTGTGCATAATTGTTGAGTTTGGCGTATTCCACGATATTTCCTTTGCCAAGCAGTATTCCGCCCACATGCTCACGCTCCACCATGCGGCGTATTGCTTCTCTGCCGGCGGTGTTATCGCGAACATCCAGTCGTGGGCAAAACAGTTGTGCCACTCTTTGCTCCAGATTCATGCCATTCATCACCGAGTCGGCCCAATGTTCAGCCGGGGTGATGGCATGAGAAGATATGTATATGGTCAAAGCTGCGGCCGTTATGGCTGCGCGAATCAATTTATTTGCTATCATAATGCTTTCATGCGGGGAGTTGAATCCCCCTTTATGGTTTTACCCTTGTATTTTCCGGTTTGAATATATTCAATCAGGTCGTCATACAGCACACGGTTGCTTGCTGTCACATCCTTGCCGTTGGTCAGAGAACTCATGAAATCACCACCGTTTCTCAGATAATCAATTGTGGCCAAACGATAAGTCTTGTTTGTGTCAAGAGGTTTTCCGTTTATATTCACGGATATACATTTCCTATTGTCAGGATTAAATATCGCAGACACGTTTCCGCTAACACCGTCGCCACCGCGAGCAGCCATGACATTGAATGCCTCCATTAGGTCTTTGCCTGAGATGTCTATTACATTCACGCGATTGTCAAACGGTAGCATCTGCATTATCAATCCTTTGGTTATTGTGCCTTTGGGCATTGCGCAGCGAATACCACCTTTGTTGACTATTGCCAAATCCACATTTTTGGCCATGGATTTTCCTTGGTCAAGAACGAAATCGCTAACAAAATTGAGCAACTCACTATTTTGTCGCATATCATAGGCCGCTTTACCTATTTTTATGGAGCGAATAGAGTCAACCCCATGTCTGTACGGTTCAAGGATTGCAGCTGTTGCAGTATCTATTCTTGAATCAAGACGGCTGTTTACCGGAATAAGTTTATAGTTTGCAGAGCGAGGATTTTCCAAGTCTATGTCTATTTCTCCCAAAAACTGGCCACCCTTGCCTGTCTGAGTCACGAGTATGGAATCACCGAGAGCATTTGCCAAGAGCCATGCCGGAGAAGATGGATTGTCCGGATTTATGGCAGTATGTGAATGGCCTCCGATAATTATATCTATATCTTTGGATTTTGATGCAATATCCCGGTCGGTGTACCCTAGTTCGTGTTCATCACCATATCCGATATGAGTTAAAGCTACTACAACATCACATTTTTCATTGTGTCGCAGATGCCAAGCGGTGGCATTGGCGGCCTCTATTCCGTCAAGATATTTCACACCAATGGCGTTTTTGTCGGCAATCATTCCTTTTGGCTCTATATTTATGGCCAGAAAACCTATTTTTTTGTCACCGATTTGTTTTATTGTGTATGGACGGAACATTGAGCTTAGTTTAGTGTCGCTCAGGTCATAGTTTGTGGCAAGTTTTGTGGCATTGACTCCGGCATACATCTTTGCCAGTTCATCTATTCCGTTGTCAAACTCATGATTGCCAAGAATCTGTATATCATAGCCCAAGGCATTCATCATCTTCTGTTCAACTTCACCTCCGTAAAGAGAGAAGTAAAGAGTGCCTTGTACGGCATCGCCGGCATCCACCAACATCACATTCTGCCGGGCGGAGCGAACACTGTCCACCAATACTTTACGGCGTAATATGCCTCCTTGATCCTTATTGTTTGGGTCTATTTGGCTATGGGTGTCATTTGTGTGAAGAATCACCAAGTGTTCCGATGATGCATGTGGGCTTGATAAAGCCATGGCACATAGCGTTCCGGCAATTATATGGTAATAGCGAGATTTCATATGGTCAGGTTGAGTGATTACAAATCAAAAGTGATTATTAAAACATCGTTTATATGCTTATGGTTTATTGTTGGCCGATTGGTGAAGTACCGGCAATGAGAGGTTATAGCGCAATGCCACAACTCGCAACAGTATTACAACCGCAGCGCATGACAATTGCTGTGCCATGGCGGATCCTCCACAAACCATTATAATCCAGTATACAAGTGCGCCCGCAAGGCAAGCAGTGGCGTAAATGTCTTTGCGAAACACCAATGGCTCTTCGTTGATAAGGATGTCGCGTATCACCCCGCCGAATGCACCTGTGGTAATGCCCATTATTGAAGCAACCCACATAGGGTATCCAACATCCAATGTTTTCTGTATGCCTATCACACAAAACAGCGCAAGACCTATGGAGTCAAACAAAAATAAGATTTTATCACGGCTTACCAATGCGTTTTGAAACACTATTACAGCCGCCAGAGACAACCCTGTCACCGCAAGATACCACCATGTCTGCATCCAGAACACCGGTATATCCAATAGCACATCTCTAAGAGTGCCACCTCCAATAGCAGTTACAAACCCCACGATATAAGCCCCAAACCAATCAAAATTTTTGGTAGCCGCAAGGCGTATGCCGCTTATGGCAAACGCTATGGTGCCGAGCACCTCTATAACAAAAAGAAAAGTATCCTCCATAATATCCGCGAAGTTACGAATTTGTGTGGTTTAATCACCGTTTCGTTGAATTTTTTGTTTCGTGAATCTATGAATTGGTTATCTTTGCTGTATGATAAAAAAGCGAAGCCTAAAGAACGAAACACCGATATATATTTATGTCGGTATATGGGGAATAGTCATAAGCCTGTATTTGCTCAACGCAATGCAGGTCAG
>CAMWXV010000198.1 GCA_947178305.1 uncultured Porphyromonadaceae bacterium
ACGATAGCTTTGCCGAACCCTGTCATGGATAAAAGCATTGGCTTGTGGGATTAATTTTTGCAAAAGTACTAAAAACCGATGGTTAAAAAGCGTAACTTTGTCAAAAAAATTCAAACATACGATCTAATGGCCGTAATTTTAAATATTGACACCAGCACCAATGTGTGCTCTACCGCACTCACAGCAGAGGGGATGATACTTTGTCACCGGGAGGATTTTCAGGGACAGAATCATGCTGCCATGCTTAGCGGATTTATAAAAGATTGTTTGGATCATGCCCGCGATCACGAGATGCAGCTCAATGCTGTGGCTGTGTCCATGGGGCCAGGAAGCTATACGGGGTTGCGTATCGGTCTTTCTGAAGCCAAGGGTTTGGCCTATGCTCTTGATGTGCCTTTAATAGGGGTTGACACACTGGAGTTGTTGGTAAGTCATGTAATGTTTGATTTCTCTTTGGAACTGCCCGAAAGCGCTCTTTATGCGCCTATGATAGATGCACGCCGCATGGAAGTGTTTACCGGTGTGTATGATAATGCGCTTGCTCCGCTCATGAAACCGCAACCACTTATATTGGATGATGACAGTTATGGCGATTTTCTTGCCGATAGACCTGTGGCTTTCTTTGGAAACGGATCGCAGAAGTGGCAGTCGGTATGCAATAGTTCCAATGCCATATTTGTGTCGGATGTGGTGCCTTTGGCTTCTGATATGACAGCATTGGCGGAACTTGCGTATTCACGAGGTCAGTTCCTTGATCTTGCCTACAGCACGCCGTATTATCTTAAAGATTTTCAGGCTACAAAACCCAAATCCGTTTTATCTCGCTAATCATGGTTTTAATCGTTGTCCGGATTGTTTAAGAACATGAAGATAATGGATTTTTACTTTGGTCAGTTGGGGAAAATGTGTTAATTTTGCTCCCATACGACAAATAACTTACTATACTATATTATGGCAACAAAACCGTTCAAGTACCAGCCGATGTTTCCTATGTCAAAAGACAATACGGAATACTATCATCTCACTTCCGAATATGTGAAGGTTGAGAAATTTGATGGCAAAGATATGCTCGTGATTGACCCAGAGGCTCTCACTGTTATGGCTCGTCAGGCTACTCACGACAATGCCTTTATGCTTCGCCGTGAGCACAATGCCATGGTGGCCAAGATTCTTCAGGATCCAGAGGCGAGCGAAAACGATAAGTTCGTGGCTCTGACCATGCTTCGCAATGCCGAAGTGGCCGCCAAGGGTCAGCTTCCATTTTGTCAGGATACCGGTACTGCGATTGTGATTGGTAAAAAAGGTCAGAATGTGTATACCGGCGGTGGTGATGAAGAGCGTTTGAGCAAGGGTGTGTATCTTACTTACACCGAGGACAACCTGCGCTATTCGCAGAATGCTCCTCTCAATATGTATGACGAGGTGAACACCGGTTGCAATCTACCGGCGCAGATAGACCTCTATGCTGTGGACGGTAACGAATACAACTTCCTCTTTGTGGCTAAAGGCGGTGGTTCTGCCAACAAAACATACTTGTATCAGGAAACAAAAGCGTTGATCAATCCAAAAACGCTTATTCCTTTCCTTGTGGAGAAGATGAAAACTTTGGGTACTGCTGCTTGTCCTCCTTATCATATTGCATTCGTGATAGGCGGTACTTCAGCTGAAATGAACCTTGCCACAGTGAAGAAGGCTTCTGTGAAGTATTATGACAATCTTCCTACCGAAGGTAATGAACTTGGTCATGCTTTCCGTGATGTGGAGCTTGAGAAACAGTTGCTTGAAGAGGCTCACAAAATTGGTCTTGGAGCGCAGTTCGGTGGTAAATATTTTGCACACGACATACGTGTGATTCGTTTGCCTCGTCATGGTGCTTCTTGTCCGGTGGGCTTGGGTGTAAGCTGCTCTGCTGACCGCAATGTGAAAGCCAAGATCAATCGTGATGGTATTTGGATTGAGAAACTTGATGCAAATCCCGGAGAGCTTATTCCCGAGGAGATGCGTAATGACACCGAAGGCAATGCTGTGACTATAGATCTCAACCGTCCGATGCCAGAGGTGCTTGCAGAACTATCCAAGTATCCTGTGTCAACCCGTTTGTCTTTGAATGGTACTATCATTGTTGGCCGTGACATAGCTCATGCCAAGATTAAAGAGCGTTTGGATAGCGGAGAGCCGATGCCTCAGTATCTCAAAGAACATCCCATCTACTATGCAGGCCCGGCTAAAACTCCGCAAGGCATGGCTTCAGGTTCGTTTGGCCCCACTACAGCCGGACGTATGGACTCTTATGTAGACCAATTCCAGTCGGCCGGTGGTTCTATGATAATGATTGCCAAAGGTAACCGTAGCAAGCAGGTTACTGACGCATGCCACAAACATGGTGGATTCTACCTTGGTTCCATAGGTGGTCCGGCTGCGGTTCTTGCTCAAAACAGTATCAAGAAAGTAGAACTGTTGGAGTATCCTGAACTCGGTATGGAAGCTATTTGGAAAATTGAAGTGGAGAACTTCCCGGCATTCATTCTTGTGGATGATAAAGGCAATGACTTCTTCACTCAGATTTCTGAGAAATGCAAATCGTGTGGTTTGGCTAAATAACCTTACTACAAGCAAATAAACAGCGAAAGCGTGCCATCGGCACGCTTTCGCTGTTTATTTGCTATTTTGTGAGAGCGCGTCCTGCCCAGGTGAGGAGTATGCCACATATCACAGTGGCGAAGATATAGGCCAGAGACAAGAACCATTCG
>CAMWXV010000199.1 GCA_947178305.1 uncultured Porphyromonadaceae bacterium
CGATGATATTTGGTCATGTGGCGTTGTTGGGTTCAACGGTGTTTCTGAGTTCATTGATTTTTCTTTACACTTCAATAAATGAAAAAGGCGAGGTGTTAAAACGTGATATAATGTTTGTCACAATGATGTTACTTAGCGGACTTGTGTGCACTCGGTCAAAATATTATGGAGAACTTGTTTTAGCTTTGTTTTTTCTTTATGTTTATAGCCCTGGAATGTTCTCAAAATTTAATATAAAGCATGTTGGGATATTGGCTGCTGTAATTGTTATGGTTATAGCTGTGGGATGGCAGAAGTTTCAGTTCTATTTTATTGATGGGGCAACAGAAATTACCAGATTTGATCCTGAGGCGATAGAGTCGTTTGCTCGTCCTGTTCTATATTTCACTGGAAGTCTAATTATGATTGATCATTTTCCATTCGGTTCAGGATTGGCATCATTTGCTTCATATCCTTCTACCAAACCATATTCTTGGCTTTACCACGAATATGGAATAGATAAAGTGTATGGACTCAGTGAGGCTGAGCCAATGTTTGTGTGTGATGCATACTATCCTCTTCTTGCTCAATTTGGTGTTGTGGGTTTTGCTCTGTTTATTGCTTTTTTTGTATATATTTGTCAGGTTCTGAAAAATCAGATACGTTTAGAAGCTTTGAGGTTTAAGTGGTATTACATAATCAGTAGCCTAATTGTGTGCTATGTGCTTATAGAATCTATCGCAGGTACAGTTTTTGCACAGTCTCATGGTGTTTTAGCTATGATATTTTTAGGATGTATATGTTCTGATGGAATGCGAATGAAACATAGTAAAAATGTTGAGGTTGATGAAAAGTTATTGAAAGAAAAAAGATACATATAATATATGGAAAAAAAGGAACACATATTGGATTTGCGCCGTTTGTGGCGTGCCATGAAAAAATTGCGTTGGCTGTATGTTGCCTCAATGGTGGGGTTCATGATACTGGGCTGTGCTTATTGGTATGTGGCTATGCCTGTGTACAAGGCTTCGGGTATGATGCTTGTGGAGGATCCTGACTCCGGAGGCGGTGGCATGGGCATGGCCGGAGGAATGGGGCAGATGATGAAGACTTTTTCTATCGGTGGATTCGGTGGCGCGGCTGTTGACAATGAGATGCTCATTGCCGGTTCGCACGATGTGGCCATGCGTGTGGTGCGCAATCTGAAGCTCAACCGCACATATACATCGCGTGTTGATGGTGAGAAATCGGTGTTGTTTAACAATTCACCTATATCTGTAGAGGCTCCGGCTGAGTATTTTGACACACTCAGCGTGGCTTTGAAGGTGCGTGTGCAGCTTAATGAAGATGGAAAAGCTGATGTGAAGGTGACAAAAGGATTGCTCGGTCGCACGGTTGGCGAGGCAAAGAATGTGGAGCTGCCGGTTACCGTGAACACTAAATATGGTGATTTGCAGATATTGAAAACGGCAAGTTTCGTTGGTTCTCCGTATCGTGATGTGAAAGTATCGGTAATTGGCAATGAGGCTGCCTGCAAGCTGCTTGCAAAGCAATTGATGATAGATGTGGCCACCAAACTTGGTGATGCGATTCTTGTGGAGTGCAATGCTCAGAATAGAAATCTCGGTATGGCTGTGGTGAACGCAGTGATGAAGGAGTACAATTTGAAACGTCTCGGTCGCACGCACCAGAAAGCTGCTGAGGAGATTGAATATTATGATGGGCGAATAGCGGAATTGCTTACACAGCTTACGGATGCGGAGAAAAAAGTGGCTGATTTCCAATCTGAAAACGGTGTTTTTAATGATGCAGGAATGGCTTCAATGTTGTTGGGCGCTTCTTTTAGAGCGCATATGAGCAATATTGAGGCGCAAACCACATTGAATTATTATGAGAATGTTCTCGCTGCTTTGAGGGCGGATGCGGGTAATGAAACTCTGATACCGTCTATTCCGTTGACTGACAACGAAGGCAAAAGTGTATACACTGATGAAAATGTGACAGTGTATAATGAAGCGGTGCTTGAGCGCATGAAACTGGCCAAGTCGGCCACTGCTGATAATGCTGCTTTAAAAAATCTTGACGAGCAGTTGAACAAACTTAGATTGCTTGTGATTGAGAACTCTGAAAAGATGATTGCCAAGGCCAAAAACGATTTGCGAGGGCGTGCCAATGTGGCAGGAAATGCTTCTGACAAATTGAGTATGCTTCCTCAGAAGGGTTTGAAATATGCATCTCTTATGCGTGACAAGGAGTTCAAGAGTCAGACCTATGCATTTTTGCTTCAGGGACGTGAACAGGCAGTGCTCCAACTTTACAGCACAGCTGCCCTCGGGTTTGTGTTTGAGGAGGCGTATTGCGACATCAAACCTGACAATACGATGAAAATCATTGTGTTCCTGATTTGCATCATAATGGGCTTTATATGTCCGTCGTGCTTGGCGTTGGTGGTGATGCTGCGTGATGACAAGGTGAGCGACACTATGGATGTGGCCAGCCTTGGTGTTGAAGGCCGCACGGTGATTTTTGACAGCTCCAAAGCTCAGACAAATAAGTTACGTGGAGTTTTATTGGACAATTCTGACCGTAAGTTGGTATATCTTATGTCGTTGTCTTGCAACGGTTCGGTTGTGGCAAATGCTCTTTCGGATGCTCTCGGTGCCATAGATAAAAAAGTGGTCATAATGCCTGAAGTGGTTGATAATGATGCATTGCTGAGCGCTGAGAGAGCAAAGGATATGAGTGTGGCTATGGCGAATGGG
>CAMWXV010000200.1 GCA_947178305.1 uncultured Porphyromonadaceae bacterium
ATTGGTATAAGCGACAGGTTCAAACAGAACATGAAGGGTAAGGATTGCGAACATTCTTAAATTTTTTGTTTTGAAAAAAGTATCGTGGCGAGTGTGTTTTTACTCGCCACGATTTTTTTATGGTTGCAGTTTGAGTGGTCAGTTTATGGTATATTCCGAGTCGGGGTTTAGGTTTTGTGCGAAGCGGGTGTCGTGGGTGATGATGACCACGGTGCCTGTGTAGAGGTTTATGGCGTTGGTGAGAATAGAGAGTGACGAAAGGTCAAGGTTGTTGGTGGGTTCGTCAAGCATCAGTAAATCAATTGGCTGTTCGTTGAGAATGAGTCCGCATAGGGCAAGTTTCATTTTTTCGCCTCCGCTGAGTGACTGACATGGTTTGTGCCATGATTCTTTGGTGAATTGGAAGTGATGGAGGAGTGTTTTCAGTTCGTGCTCTTCTTTTGATGTGTTTAAGAGGCATAGTTGGTCGTAAACGGTTAAATCTCCGCTGATTAGTGAATAATCCTGATCAAGATAAATGATGTTGATGTTTTCGGTTACGGAGATTGTTCCGGTGGTGGGTGCGATGTGGTTGGCAATCAGTTTCGTCAGGGTGCTTTTACCGCTACCGTTGCGTCCTTTTATCCAAAGGCGTGTGCCGGTGCGTATTGTCAGGTTGAGTGGTTGTGCCCATAGGTTTTTATTGCTGAGACTTATGTTCAGGTTTCTTGCTTCAACTATGGTTTTTCCTTTGGGGAGATGTGAGTTGACGAGGTTTAGGTTGAGGGAGATTTGATTGTTGATGGTGGATTGCAGGTTGTTAAGTTCGTTGGTCAGGGTGGCTATTTTGTCGTTGTGTGCAGACTTGAGTCGGGCTGTGGTGGTTTCTGATTTGCCGGCAAGATTGCCTAAGGCTATGCGTGACAAACCTTTCTTTAGGCTGTGTTTTTCTCCCCGAGAGTTGCGTTTCAGTTGGCGCTCCATTGCTGTCCGTGCTTCTCGTTTGGCTTTGGTGAGTTCTTTTTGTCGGTCGTTAAGCTTGTTTTCAAGGTTTATTGCTTCGTTTGTGACGAGTTCGGTGTATTCGTTATAGCTCATAGGAAAGTAGCGTAAACCTGATGCTGACAATTCATAGAGTGATGAGGCTTGGTCAAGTAGCTCTCGGTCGTGGGTGACGATGAGCATTGTGTGTGGTGACGATGCGATGAATTCGTATAGTTTTTTGCGTGAGGCTTGGTCAAGATGGTTGGTGGGTTCGTCCATGAGGATGGTCTGTGACCGGTGGATCTGTATGCCGGCAAGAAATATTTTGGTTTTTTCGCCTCCGCTGAGCTGGTTCATTGTTGTGGCGGGGGTGATGTGTGATATGTCCCAATAAAGGAATGCTTCATGGATTCGGCTTTCTATTGTCCAGTCGTCATTGAGTGTTTCAAAATTGTTTTCTGATGCATCACCGTTGGTTATGGCGTTCAATGCGTTGAGTTTCTTGGCGATGCCTAATGCTTCTGATACGGAGAGGTTGTTGTATTGACCGAAATGTTGCGGTACGAGGTATGGGACTTCTCCGATTATATTGCCGGCTGATGGGATGAGTTGTCCGGCCAAAATACGAAGAAGTGTGGATTTGCCTGTGCCGTTATTGCCGATAAGGGTGCATTTGGTGCCTGTGGCAATACTGAGGCTTATATCGGAAAAAAGGGTGTCTTGTGTGGGTAGATGGTAAGTTAATCCACTAATCTGTAGACTCATAAAAGCAAATGTGATAGAGGTAAACAATAGGGCGGGGATGCTGTGTGGCATCGCGCGACCATTAATAGGATGTTTGGTTGTTGATGTTTACCGTCTATTACATTGGCTGTTTTTTGGGAAATCTGAGTGCAAAGGTATTAAAAATCTTTGGAATAGGAGGTGTTTTGCGGTGTTGATGTTTATATGAAACATTGTGCAGTAAAGTGCTTTATGACGGATATTATAAAACCTAAGACTATTGCATTGGCAATGACGATCGGTACTGCTTTCTTTTCGCTTTTGCCGATAATTATCACTATTGGCAGTGACATGAGGAATGAGACTATCGGGCCGACAAAAATATGGGATATGTTCAGTTGCGGAAGCGAGGTGTTGAAAATGATAAATGTCACCACTACGTATTGAAAGAATGCTGACCAGCAGTTTGCTTTGTCCATTTTTTTCATAAACATGGGGAGGGCATCAATAAAACCGATTGCGACTCCTACTAAAATTGTAAATACGGTGTACATCAGTTTGTTTGTTTGTTTGTTTGAGGTGGTTAAAGTTTATAACCTGATTGTGAAGTTATATTGGCTATAGGTTCTTTTGTGTAGAAGCGTAATTTTCAGATTCTATCATTGCATCTACATGTGGCGGAAGGGTATGGTCTATGATTGATGCTGGATATGCAGTTTTGTCGTCCTTTGCAGGCAAAGCATCCACGGCACGGCTGTATGTCATATGATGCCAATTGTATGAGTCCTGTTTCAATTCCGACTTTGTTCAGTTCGGAGAATACCGTATTTATTAAAATTGCGGTGTTGCCATCTTTGCGTGAACTGCCGTTGATGCCTATGGCTTTCATTTTTCGGTATAATTGCGTTTGATTTCGCTAATGGATTTACCTCCGATACCGAAATTTTCATCCGGCAGTTCTTTTATTGTGACTGTGAAGAATTGTGCAGGAATGTTGGTTATCTCGTATGCTGTTGCGTTAATTTTCTTTATAAGTTCTTT
>CAMWXV010000201.1 GCA_947178305.1 uncultured Porphyromonadaceae bacterium
GTATGGTCTAAGAAACCGTGGTGCATCACCGGCTATTCATAACGGCCTTCTTTATCTGGTTTCAGATAAAAGCTTCTTTATTATCAATGGGCGAGATGGTCGTATTGTTGTGCGCAAGGATTTGCCATATAGTGTTGATGTTACTTCTACTCCTCTTCTTTCTTCTGAAATGATAGTGTTTGGGACTGCACAACACGGGTTGGTGGCTCTTGATGCTCAAACACTTGAAGAGCGTTGGCAAAGTCCGGTGGGTGATGCCTTGGTATTTACTTCGCCATATACAAGATCATATTCGGCCACAATTGAAACCAGCCCTGTATTGTCTGGCGATGTAATATATGTTGGCGCGTCTGATGGTTGCCTTTATGGCATTGACTTGAAAAACGGTAAGACGGTATGGAAGCATAAAATGGGTGCACCGATATTCAGTTCTGTCGCAATCTCTGGTAACACATTGATTGCATCGGATTTTGGAGGCAATATCTATTCTTTTTGCTCAAAATGAATATTTAAATAGAGACATATATTATGACCAACGGGTATCTTAGAGTTGCGGCTGTGTCATCAAAAGTCAGGGTGGCTGATGTGGAGCAGAATCTGCAGTATATTTGCGAGGCTATAGACTTGCTTGAACTTAAAGGTGTAGATGTGGCTGTGTTTCCGGAACTTAGTGTAACTGGTTACACGTGTGGTGATTTATTGATGAATTGCGATTTGCTCAAGAAGGCATCCCAAGCAGTGCATCAAATTCAAAAACATCTGGAAAATAAACATATAAGCGTTATCGTAGGCTATCCTAAAATGGTTGGGGGCGCGCTTATGAACAGTGCCGCTTTTATCAACGCGACCACACGAATGGATGTGGATAAATCGTATATTCCCAATTATTCGGAATTCTATGAAAAGCGTCGGTTTGTGCCAAGTGAGTTCGCTACTCATCCGGTAGTGATATCATTGGATTGCGGTGCCAATATATCTATTGAGATTTGTGAAGATCTATGGGCTCCGGTTCCTCCATCCACGTTTGCCGCTTTGAGCGGAGCCGACGTAGTATTCAATCTCTCAGCATCAAATGATGTATTGTATAAATATAATACTTTGAGGGGGTTGATTGAGTCTCATTCTCAGCGTTGTTGTTGTGGATATGTGTATGCCTCTTCAGGAGTGGGAGAGTCGTCTACAGACTTGGTGTTCTTGCCTAAGCAGATTATAGCAGAATGTGGTTCCGTAATATCTGAAAACAATCGCTATGCGCTTGTCAACGATACAAGTTTTATCATTTCAGATATAGATTTGGAGCTAATCCGTGCGAAAAGGTTGAACGATAATACATTCAGTGATTGTGCAAGAAATCTCGGTGTGGAACATTCGGGAAGTAATTCATATTTGAATTCCGATTATGCACCACTGCATAAACTTGAAGGACGTCATATATCCTGCTTGCCATTTGTGCCGGAGGGTGCTGATGCGGATGATCATTTGGATGAAATTGTGAGTATGCAGACCGCAGGGTTGCTGCAGCGTTTGTCCGTACTGCCGTCTCATGGAATAGTTGTAGGTATCTCTGGCGGATTGGATTCTACACTTGCATTGCTCATTGCTGTTAACGCTTACAAGACTGCCGGATTTCCTTTGAGTGATATAATAGCAATAACAATGCCGGGATTTGGCACCAGTGGCCGTACATATCAAAATGCGGTAAGGCTTATGCAATTGCTTGGAGTGGATATGAAAGAGATTTCAATCAAAGATGCCGTGCTTGGCCATTTCCAAGATATTGGTCATAATCCTGATGTTATTGATGTTACTTATGAGAATTCGCAGGCACGAGAGCGTACTCAAATACTTATGGATGTGGCAAACAAGTGTAATGCTTTGGTTTTGGGCACAGGTGATTTGTCGGAGCTTGCATTAGGCTGGTGTACATATAACGGAGATCACATGTCAATGTATGGTATTAATGCCGGCGTGCCCAAAACTTTGATACGAGCCATAGTGGGGCGTATTGCTGATGCATATTCTGATTCGGATCCTGAAATCGCTGCTATTTTACGTGATATAGTGGCCACACCGATTAGTCCGGAGCTTAAGCCTACTGATGAGAATGGAGATATTGCTCAGATTACAGAAAGCAGTGTTGGACCATATGAACTACAAGATTTTTATTTGTATTATTGGTTGAAATACAGCTTTTCTATTCAAAAAATATTTTTCCTTGCTCAAACAGCGTTCAACGATATTTATTCTTCTAAAGAAATATTGAAATGGCTAAGGGTGTTTGTGCGTAGATTCTTTACCCAGCAGTTCAAGAGGTCGTGTATGCCAGATGGTCCCAAAGTCACTCAAGTGTCTTTGTCTCCTCGAGGAGATTGGCGTATGCCTTCTGATGCAAGCATGAATTTGTGGCTGAAACAACTTGATGAAATTGAATCCAAACTATAACAGAGCATTGATTGTTGATATGAGTACAAAGATATAACTGATATTGACATGAAAACATTATTACTCACGATGACTGCCGGGATAGCAATGCTGTTCTGTGGTCAGGTCTCAGTTCAGTCAAATTGTGATAAGCTACAGCGTGCGATTGAATACAGTGGCATCGGCCCTGCGTTGTCAGGATCTGTAAATTTAAATCAATTGCCTCAAAATGCACGAGACTTTTTGCAAAAGCATTTCAAGAACTATATTGTCACGCAGTGTGACCA
>CAMWXV010000202.1 GCA_947178305.1 uncultured Porphyromonadaceae bacterium
ATCCTGGTTCTGGAGAATTAATATATGCAGATGTTGTGGCACGGCGCAAGTCACCATCAATAACGAGCACTCGCTTATTCTTGATAGCAAGACTCACTGCCATGTTCATGGAGATGAATGTTTTACCTGATCCAGGATTAAATGATGTAACCATAATGACATTGCTGCCATCTTTCTGTGACAAAAATCCAAGATTGGTACGCAACACACGGAAAGCTTCGTTAATAACATTACGCTTACCCGCTTTAACCACGATTCTGCTTGTGGCACTTTGACCTTTTTTAGGTTTGCTATCAGGTATCTCTCCAATAAACGGAATATTGAGAGATTCAATATCCTTTCGTCCACGAATGCGGGTGTTGGCACTTTCAAGCAAGAATGTGACACCGAATGGTAATGCCAATCCTATTACAAATGCCACCATCAGAATTTTATCACGCACAGGGGTAGTGGGCGCATTTGATCCTGAAGGTCTGCGTATAACTTCTGTATTATAAGCAGTGAACGCTTGTGAAAGCTCATTTTCCTCACGCTTCTGAAGCAGGAACAGATACAAAGATTCTTTGACTTTCTGCTGACGCTCCACAGACAACAGATAGTTGGCCTGTGTAGGAGTGGCAGCTATACGAGCCGTGGTTCCGGCCTTGCTGGTTTGAAGATTACGCATTTGGGTTTCAAGCGTGGTAATCTGATTGTCAAGAGATGACAATATTATTGAGCGCATACTTGCCAATCGGCTATCCAAATCAGTAACCTTGGGATGTGTTTCCGAACTGTTTGCAGCAAACTGATTGCGTTCAAGAACCATATCGTTGTACTGCGTAATTTGAGACTCAACAGCGGGAGAGCCAAGATTCATGGGCAATATTTCATTTTTGGCAACCTCGCTTCCGATATGTTTGCGCAGATAACGAGTCATCTGCAATTGATTGTTCAGTTCAAGGATCTGAGCTGAAGTGGCTTGATTTTCCGACATATACATACTTGCCACTTGCTGTACATCCGGAATCAGATGTTCACTTTGATAGGATGCTATGTCACTATCCACATTTCCGAGTTCGTTTTCTATCACTGCGAGACGTGCATTGATGAAGTTTGCAGTGGAAACAGATACTTGATTTCTGTCCTCAAGCCATTTTTCATTGTAAACGGCTATGATGTTATTTAACAAATCCACAGCACGCTCCGGCAAGTAGTCTGTTGCAACCAAATTGATTGTGTTACCGGATTTGTCCTTCAAATTAACGGCAAACTTGGCAAGGAATGTAGCAGAAGCCGCCTGAAGTGTGCTTTTTGACACATATACAGTAAGTCCTTTTGCTTCACCACGTCCGGTTAAATTCACAACAATATTACCAGCCTGTGTACGGACTGTATCGCCAGGCGTTACCACACCATTGTTGGGCAACTGTACTTTAGTACCGTTGAAAACGACATCGCTTAAAGTAATACGACCGTCCTTACCTATTTTAACGGTGGCTGATCCGCTTTCATCATCCAACAGTGTGGTGAAATCAACATCTATAGGCAATGAAGAGCCATAAAGCAGTTCTTTATGAAAACGACCGTCAATGCTATAACTCTCGTATAAACCAAGGCGCTTCACCACTTCGTTCATAACGTCCGGTGATTGCAACTTATTGATTTCATCATTAATATTGGAACTGGTTTGAACCAATCCCATTTCGGCAAAAGCTCCTATATCTGATATAGAATTACCATTGGAGCTACTTTTAATTACTATCGATGCAGAACGAGTATACATCGGAGGTGTACGCAACACATACAAAACGGCTGCACCGACACAAACCACCAAGGACAGCAGCAACCACGGCCAACGCTTAAGCGTAAGAAATACTACATCGCTGATTTTCACTTGCGCTGCAGAAGTTGTTTTGGGAGTGTTTTCTATGGTCTCTTCCATATTATAAGGCTCAAAAATATTTTACTTAACCAAAATGGCCGTTAATGTTATCAAAAACGATGCTATGGAAATCCAAAAGCTCGGAGTCAGCACACTGGTGCCATTTACCACAGACTGACGTTTGGTCATATCATTTGGCTCTACATATACCACATCATTTTGCTGAAGATAATATGCGGGCGATTCCATTAGCGCTTTCGTGTCAGTGAGGTCTACCCTGTAGGCAACTTCCTTGCCATTTTCTTCACGCATCACAAGAACATTCTTGCGCATACCTGTAATTTTCAAATCTCCTGCCTTGCTTATAGCCTGAAGCAGAGTCATGTTGTCACGTGTTATAGGGTATTCTCCCGGGCTACTTACTTCACCAAGCACAGATACCGTGGCATTGAGAAACTCCACTGTCACAACAGGATCTTTCAAGTACCCTTCATTCAGCAAACGATCCTCAATCATCTTGGCAACTTCCATGCGAGTAAGACCGGCAACGTGAAGTTTACCTAATATAGGATAAACTATGTCACCATTGGGCGACACAGTGAAAGCGGATACGCCATTGGAACCACTGGATGAAGCACCGGTGGATTGACCTGCACGCAATTGAGCTACGGTAAGGTTGAACACTTGTGCCAACTCGGGGTCTTTGGAGCTTACCACAATTGACAGTTTGTCTTCAGGCTGCAATGTCATACGGTATTGGGCATTCACGACTTGCGTATCGCCTTGCTCAAATCCCTGCACATAGGTGATGTTTTTATTGGCACTGCAC
>CAMWXV010000203.1 GCA_947178305.1 uncultured Porphyromonadaceae bacterium
TTCATATGTACTGGGACGTGAACACGGCTCTCACACCGGGAGACTACACCGTGGAATTGTTTGCCGACAATTTCCGTCTTATTTCACGCCACTTTACTTTGAAATAAATAATCTGAGATGTTTGACGAATTTCTCTCCGTTGTCAACATTGTAGAGGTGAGCACCGCCTCCTCAGTGTTCAAGCTTTTTTTAAGCATGCTGCTCGGAAGCATGGTGGGGTGGGAACGTAAACGGAAAGGGCAGATAGCCGGAATACGCACATTTGCCTTAATTTCCATGGGAGCCACCCTTGCCATGATTCTCAGCATATATGTGCCACAAGAATATCTCGGCCTTAAAAACGGTGATCCGGGTCGTATAGCCGCCCAGGTTGTGACCGGCATAGGTTTTCTCGGAGCCGGAGCCATAATCCAGATGAAAGGATCGGTGCGCGGGCTTACCACAGCTGCCGGCATATGGATTGTGGCCGCCATAGGTATGGCCGTAGGCGTGGGAATGTATGCGGTGTCGTTTGTTGCCACCGCTCTCATACTTGTGGTTCTTCTGCTGCTTGAGCAGATCGAGCACAAGATTCATGTGGGAGTGGAGACACGTATAATCCGTATAAAAGTGGACGATGTGGTTCGCGACATTGACGGTTACCGACACGTGCTTGAGAAGTATCGTGTAAACCTGATAAATGTATATGTGGAATATGATTTCAAAAATCCGTCCACAAGACTCAATCTTGTGGTTCTCGTAAAGGAGAACACAGACTATATAAAGCTGTTTTCCTCACTGCGTGAACTCAATCCCACCGACTCCATATCTCTTGCCACACAAGTTTCAATATGATATTAGCAACAGCTACCGTAGGATTGAGCGTTGAGAGTCTCATATCCGACCTTGCATTCATTCTTATATTAGGCGCTTTCACCACCGTGTTTTTCAAATGGATAAAACAACCGGTGGTGTTGGGCTATATTGTGGCCGGATTCCTGGCCAGTCCTCATTTCACCTATCTGCCATCAGTTACAACGGAGAGCAATATCGACTTCTGGGCACAGATAGGAATCATAGTGCTATTGTTTTCGCTTGGTCTTGAATTTTCATTCAAGAAGCTGCTCAATGCCGGAGGATCGGCCGTGGTCACAGCACTGATAATAATGTGCGGCATGATGTGTGCCGGATTCGCGATAGGTCACGTGCTCGGCTTCACAAGCATCAACTGCCTGTTTTTGGGCGGAATGCTGAGTATGTCGTCAACCACGATTATCATCAAGGCATTCAACGACCTCGGAATCCAGCACAAGAAGTTTGCCTCATTGGTGTTTGCAGTGCTTATAGTAGAGGATTTGTTTGCCGTGGTGATGATGGTGATATTGTCGTCAATAGCGGTCAATAACAGCGTGGCCGGCGGCGAAATGCTTTACAGTATAAGCAAGCTGGTATTTTTTCTTGTGATGTGGTTTCTTGTGGGAGTGTTCGTGCTTCCCAGTGTGCTCAACCGCATACGCGGATTTCTAAATTCAGAAACGCTTGTCATAGTGTCCATGGGCTTGTGTCTTGGCATGGCAGTGGTATCAGTGATGTGCGGATTTTCGTTGGCATTGGGAGCATTCGTAATGGGCTCAATACTTGCCGGCACCAGTTTTGCAGAACGAATAGAGAAAGTAACAATGCCGGTAAAAGACCTTTTCGGCTCGGTGTTCTTCATTTCTGTGGGCATGATGGTGAATCCCGACGTGATAGTAACTTATTCAGGTCCGATATTGCTGCTGTCGGGAGTGGTGATAGTAGGTATGATAGTGTTCGGTACGTTCGGTATGCTTGTCACCGGACAGTCGCTCAAAGTGGCCATGGAATCGGGATTCTCACTTACCCAAATAGGCGAATTCGCATTCATCATAGCCACACTCGGTATGAGCCTGGGAGTGCTTGACCCCACTATCTACCCAATTGTTGTAGCCGTGTCGGTACTCACCACATTCACAACCCCCTACTTTATACGCATGGCTGACCCGATATACAGTATAATAGAAAAGATACTGCCCGGCAAGCTGCGTTTTCTCATCAACAGATACTCATCTGAGGCCAGTACAGAAGCTACAACAAGTACACTTTGGAAATCAGTGATGCAACGCTATCTGTGGCGTATAATGATATATGCTGCAATACTTATAACCATAGTGTTGCTCAGCACAGAATGGCTGTTGCCTCTGCTTTGCCGTTTCAGCGAGAATTGGGGACGGTTCATGTGCGCCGTGGCATCACTCATAGCCATGTCACCATTCTTATTGGCACTATCCATTCCGGCATCCAAAACATCCGAACGCAAACAGCTAAGGAAAGCCAATTCACATTCACGTGTGCCATTAGTGGTAATGACTCTGTTCAGACTAATATTAGCACTCGGATTTATTGTTTACGAGCTTAAAGTTCTATATTCATGGACCATAGCCGTGATATGCGGCATAGCTGTGTTCCTGCTTATAGTACTGCTCCTGAGTAACCAAATCCGTATCCGCCTACGTCATATAGAACAGAAATTTTTTGACAATCTCAACGAGAGAGAATTGCGCCGCTCCGGGAGAAACAACAATGTGATAGCAGACCTGCATCTGGCATTCATGACAGTGGGTCACGGATGCCCATTTGTTGGAGAACGATTACGCGACTCAGGGCTGCGACAGCACTATGGTGTGAGCGTAGC
>CAMWXV010000204.1 GCA_947178305.1 uncultured Porphyromonadaceae bacterium
CATTGTAACCGCAGGATCAATAAAATTAGCAGTACCGACCTCCACTGCTGTAGCTCCGGCCAAAATGAATTCCAATGCATCACGACCATTCATGATTCCGCCAAGACCTATAACCGGAATAGAAATAGCGTTGGCAGTTTGCCAAACCATCCTCACTGCCACAGGACGCACAGCCGGCCCTGAAAGACCGCCGGTAATAGTGGACAAGCATGGCTTGCGACGCTCTACATCAATGGCCATTCCCATAAGAGTGTTAATGAGCGATACGGCATCAGCGCCCTCGCCCTCCACAGCTTTGGCAATCTCAGCTATATTTGTAACATTGGGCGACAGCTTGACGATGACAGTTCCCGGATAAGCACGGCGCACTGCACGAGTCACCTCGGCAGCCCCTTGGCAAGTGGTGCCGAAAGCCATGCCGCCCTGTTTAACATTGGGGCATGAGATATTGACCTCTATGGCATGAAGATGTTCAAGGGGTGCCAGACGCTCGCACACGCCCACATAATCGCTGATTTTAGCTCCCGACACATTAACCACCATTTGCGACTTGATGGCGCTAATGCGAGGATATATGTGCTCTATAAAATAGTCCACCCCCTTGTTCTGAAGCCCCACGGCATTCAGCATGCCCGAAGGGGTTTCGGCCATACGAGGGTAAGGGTTTCCCTCTCGTGGTTCAAGAGTGGTACCCTTTACTATATATCCACCAAGGCGGTCAAGCGAAATGAAATCGGCAAACTCTTCACCATAGCCAAAAGTGCCAGACGCCGTAAGCACAGGATTGGCCAGTTGCAAAGAACCGATATTTACTTTTAAGTCTACCATAAGAAGTGATTTACCAAGTAAGTTCTTTAATGTTAAACACAGGGCCTTCGGTACACACGCACACGTTTCCGCGCACCGTTTTTTCCACGCAGCACAGGCATGCACCAAGACCACAGGCCATCATGTTTTCAAGCGACACCTCACACTCCGCTCCTATACGACGCGCCTCAGCAGCCACACCTTTCATCATGGGTGCAGGCCCGCAACAGTATATGTAATCAATACCACTGTCAAGCACAGGATGAGTAGTTACCAAACCGTGATGACCTTTGGAACCATCGTCGGTGGCAAGATGTACACGGCCTATAGACTCAAACAATTCGCATTCCAATAACAGTTCTGCAGTGCGAGCGCCCAAAAGAAACTCCGGAGTATAACCTTGCTGTTTTAAACAATGTCCGAAATAAAGCAATGGAGCGACACCAACACCTCCTCCGATGAGCAAGATGCGAGCTTCTTTATTTTCCGGCCGACTAAAAGGACGGCCAAGCGGAAGCAGAATATTGATTGACGCTCCTTCCGGCTGGCTTATTAAATGCTCGGTACCCGGACCGGCATTACGCACCAGCAACCAAAGCAACTGATTGTCAGCATCAACAAAGTTCACAGATATGGGACGGCGCAGAAAGGTAGAGGAACTTCCAGGTACAGCTATCTGCACAAATTGACCCGGATCTATGGCCGGCAACTCCCCTTGTAGCGGACGAAGTTTGAGTAGAGAAAACATGGGATGAAGCCCTATGTTTTCTACCACCGAAAAATCCATTATATGTTTTTTATTCATAACGAAACGATTGTATTAATGAAAGCGCCGGCAAAACAGTCTTGTCGGCGCTTTCTCTATCATTATCAATTATGTGTGTTTGCGTGATTAAATCCAACGTACATAAGCGAAGTCCTGACGATGGGCAAGATTGGGATTTGTGGGATATAGACGGAAACCATAACGGTAAACACCTGCATCATGAATCTTGTCGTGAAGTTCGTAGGTCAGAATGCCATTATCCTCATTGGTAACAGAGAACTGACGTGTTTCATACAAACGCTCTTCTCCATCAGCCACACGATAGGCAACAAACTCTAAAGCCAAAGAACGACCGATACCGTTGGTATCTACCACAGCCTTTATGCTATAGGTCTGACCAGTAGATGAATCTACGGGGCCATCAACTTTGAAATCAAGAACTTTTATACCATCCCACTCTGAAACAACTTTTTCTTTCCATGCCACAATTTCTTTGGCCAAAGCGCAATCATTGTTAGCAAGAGCATTGAAACGAAGAGCTTCGGGATTGTAGAAACGAGTGATATAATCGTCTATCATACGCTTCATGGTGAAATGAGGTGCGATGTGACCAATTGAGTTCTTGATGTACTCAATCCAACGAGGAGAGTATCCTTTGGAGTTCTTCTCAAAGTAGAGAGGAATAATCTCGTTTTCAAGCATAGAGTAGATAGTAGCGGCATCAAGCTTGTCTTGCTGTGACTGGTCGGTGAATGTACGCTTGTCAGTAAGAGCCCATCCAGCCTTTTCGTCAAAGCGGTATCCTTCGTACCACCATCCATCAAGTACTGAGAAGTTGAGCACACCATTCATCTCAGCCTTTTCACCGGATGTACCGGAAGCTTCAAGAGGACGAGTAGGTGTGTTAAGCCAAATGTCTACACCAGTGACAAGGCGCTTGGCCACAACCATATTGTAGTCCTCAAGGAAGATAATCTTACCGAGGAACTGAGGCATGCGCGAGATTTCCATAATGCGGCGGATAAGTCCCTGACCGGCACCATCTGCCGGGTGAGCTTTACCGGAGAATACAAACTGCACGGGGAATTTTTCATTGTTCACAATCTTAGAC
>CAMWXV010000205.1 GCA_947178305.1 uncultured Porphyromonadaceae bacterium
CTATCTTCATTCTGTAACTTTTCCACCCATGCGACTTGCAACGCATATTTACTGCCGACACATCTTTCGTGTTCTTTGACACTGATTTTAAATATGATTGCCAAACCGTGGGACTCGGCACTCCGTGACACACACAATCAACCGTGAGCAGATTAGCATACTCTTTTCCAAGAAATTTTTTCAAACCTGCCACTTGACACGGTGTTCCCGAAAACAACACTTCGCGACCAGACTGCAATATCCGCTTCACTTCACGAAATGTGCTGCCTATACGGCTTTGCATATATTTTGATCCTCGGAATCGCGACAGTTCTTTCAATGTTTCGGCTTTGGCATGAACCACGGTCCAATCAGTATCGTATTCGGCACCAAACACCACCCCGCCATGCTGAATTGTACGCTCGGCAAACATTGAAAACAATCCGCCCGATGAGCTTTTGTATCGCACATCTTCATCAGCGTTTATCGCGGCCAATGTTTGTATTGGAACCACAGAATGCAACGGCTTATCATGCATAGGGCACACACGCTCGCACAAACCGCAGTCAACACACTTCTGCCTATCCACCTCAGGATAGGCAAACCCCTCGTGGTCAGATTTCATGGTTATGCAGTGCTTTGGGCATATCTGTGCACAAGCCTCACAACCGCAGCAATCGTGCTTATCCTTAATGTCAATCATGCCCAACCTTTTGTCACTTTTTTCTTAAAAGAGGACGCTTTTGATAATATGAAGCCACGTTCTGCCGATGAACACCCTATATACAGCACGCTGACAGCCCCGCAAACCACACTCACCAAGCCTACGGTAACGAAGCGCAGGAACCCAAGCGGCATATTCAAATAGATGACAGCCGGGATAATTGCCGAACAAATGTTTGTAACACCCACATTCACCACCACGTGCCTAAGATAATGGCTCATGGAGAGTCCGGCCATATTGCGAAGGAACCAAAGCCTCAACAGCAAGCACCCTACACCCACGCCCAATGCCACTATATATACACTATACGGTGCAGCCCCGAACTTGAGGCATATCCACGAAAGGGGAAAGTTCATAAGCAACAAGCCTCCAACCGCGAGCTGATAGTTGCGAATCTTACCGGTTGCATTTTGCAGATTTATCAATGTGTTTGACAATACCTCAAGCATGGAATATATCAGCACAAACCTTACAAACGCCACCGTCCATTCAGGATAATTCTTGAGCCACAGCTTCAATATAAAAGGCGTGTCAAGCAGTATGGGCAACGACAGCATCATTATGATATAGTAGCCGAACCTTGACCCGCGCTCCACGAGCGAGAAGCAATAAGCCTTGTCGTTGGACGCATATGACTTGGTAACCTGAGGAAGGAGCGCGGTCATGAAATTACCGGCAAAGGATGTAACCGCTGTATTCACCGATACCGCTATGCCTCGTGCCGCATTGACAACAGGACCGAAAAATATATTAAGGAGTATGTTCACACCCTGGTCTTTCAATATTCCGGCCGTACACCCTATGGCATTCCACCCTGCAAAACCGCTCATCTGCCGCCAGCAACTCTTATGAAATTGGGGTGCAACCCTGCATTCCGCGAAATGATGTCGGCAATAGATATAATATGACAATTGTATAATTACCCCTACAGAGCATTGAAGTATAGAGTAGACAATCATACGGTCAAAATGCCACGGAGCAAATTGTATGAACAAGACAATACCAAGATTGGCAAATATCTGCGCCAAGCCAAAGTATGCAAATATATTCATCCGCTCATGAGACACGAGTATAGCGCTATAAGGCATGCTGAGCAACCCGAGCATGAACGACAAGGTTGACACTTGGAATATGCAATTGGCGGCAAACATCCTGTCGGGCGGAATCACAAGTTTTGTATTCACGAGCCATAGACCAATGGTTTCCGCAGCCACCAGCACCACACCGCACATGGCTATCTGAATCATAAGCGAGGTGGCGAACACCTCTTTGAGCCTTTGTTCATTACCTGCGCCAAGTTCAAATGTCAAGAACCTAGATATTGAGGATGACAGCGAGCTGGATATCAGCGAAAACATCGCCACGAGTCCACCCACCACGTTGTAAATACCGTAATCCTCCACTCCCAAAGCCTCCAAAATCACACGAGAGGTGTAGAGTGAAACAAGCATTCCTATGAGCATACGCCCATATAGAAACACTGTGTTTTTGGCAATACGTTTTGTGCTTTCAGCGTGTGATGCGTCCATTAATCACAAAATCAAACAGGATGCCGCTAATTATTACAGCCAATAAAACTAATCCCGCATTATTGCGCGACAAGCTAACAATGAGGTGGTTACGAATTTAAAGCGGATGTGTTGTATATATTCAGTATCAGATATTGATTAATTACTTATTCCGCAATCAGAATGTTTTCAAGTGCGAATTTACGCATTTTACCCATGCCACACAAATTAATTTAATACCTTTTGGCAAATGAAATTTTGCATCAATAAATTTAGTTGCTATTTTTACGTGAAATTTAATACCTGAACATGGAGAAAAACATTATCTTAAGCAAAAACCTGGTGGTTAACAAACTGCAAAAGCCATCAAGCGAGTTCACTTTGGACGACATCATAAACTTTATACAGTCCGAGGGTATAGAAATGGTAAATTTCATGTATACGGCCGGAGATGACTATTATA
>CAMWXV010000206.1 GCA_947178305.1 uncultured Porphyromonadaceae bacterium
CACCCCAGATGGCAACACGCTACCTCCCGGATTGCTGTGCCTAAAGGGCAAAGACCTCAACGATGAGATTGCAGCAGTGCGCCGCCCGGTAATAGAAGTGCCATTAAGCGATTATTTCTCTGAAGAGTTTTTCACGTCCAAATCATTAATATATGTGGAGTTATGAAGATAGCGCAATTTGAATTCAACCTTTTTGGAGTAAACACATATATTGTTTGGGATGAGACAGAGAAACAAGCTGCCATAATAGACCCCGGTATGCAAACAGATGCCGAGGCAATGCAGCTTGACGAGTTTATCAACGCTCATTCACTGAAAGTGGTACACCTGATAAACACACATCTGCATATAGACCACACTTTGGGTAACGACCATATGATAAAACAGTATGGCCTTAAAACCGAAGCTCATCACGATGATTCTGTACTCGGATTGGCTCGTGCCGAACAGGCTCGTATGTTTCATCTGCGCATACCTCAACCATCGCCACTGAACATTGATAAAAGCCTCCATCAAGGAGACGAAATAGCGATAGGAGCAGAAACACTGAAAGTAATTGAAGTACCCGGGCATTCACAAGGTTCCATAGCTTTATACAGTGCTAAGGATAAATTCGTTATAACCGGTGATGCGCTGTTCAACTGCTCAATAGGCCGTACAGATCTACCCGGAGGTAATCACATCCAACTTATAAATGCCATACGCCAACAACTGCTCACCCTTCCGGATGACACTGTTGTGTACCCCGGTCACGGACCAGCCACGACCATAGGAGCAGAAAAGTATCAGAATCCTTATCTTTAAAACCTAAGCGGAGTGTCCTGATTGAACGGAGAGAATTTAGCTATATCAAATTTCTCACCGGAGTTAACAGCACGTCGCACCTCTGCGACATATGCCTTTATAGCCTTAGCTTCCAGTATCTCGGCAAAATTGCCACGTTTTATTACTGTGTCAAGCAACTCTATGCGCTCATCTATGACATTCAAAGACAACTCTTTGTGTTCATGAGGCAAACTCATAATCAAAGCCAGCAGCCATGTACGGTTGTCTAACGGATACGACTTTTCAAGATATGGCAAAGCCCGCTCAAAACGATTGGTACGGAAATACAATTCCACCATAAATTCCGGCTTGTACATGGCTTGAAAGCCCAACTCTTCTATAAGTTCCATCACTTGCGCCACATACTCATACTTACCATACTCCACAAATTTGGTAAGCACTGTATCCAACTGATGCTCCCTGTCGTCAGGATTGACATTGGCAACAGCCGATTTTAGCAATGAATAGATGTCAAGACTATCAAAAATCTTGGCAACAGGTACAATCACACTTAACTCGCATCCTGGTCTGTCAAGATAACGCTTCACAACCTGCATAGCCTCTTCATTCTGCCCATTTGCATAAAGCGCATGGGCATATGCCATACACACACTCGCCGACTTTGGGTCAAGCATGCTTGCCTCCATTGCAGCTTTTACAGCAGCCGGCACATCTGGCTTATCAATACTCAACAGACATTCTGCTTTTATCACCAGCGATTTCACCGACTTCGGATTTATTGCCAAAGCATACTCCGTGAACCCCAATGCACGTTCAGGATCGGCCTCACACCTTGCAACTATATCCGCAGCAAATTCCCAGTATCCAATATCATATGGTGAAGCCATTGTTAGATCGTCAAGCACACGATTAACAAACTCAAAATTATCGTTACTATTCCAATCAAGAATCGGATCAACAATATTATACATCAATGTTTCGGGATACTGCGCCAATTCTTTCAATTTGTCGTAGTTATCCACAAGCCATTGCATCTGTGCGGAATCCTCAACGGCCTCAATAAGCTGTATAATCTCTTCATCCGGAATCGTGCCACGCTTCACTCCTTTTATAAGAGCAGAGAAATCATCGGCAGAAATGCCATTTTTACCAAACTTGATGCGCAACCGTGTTAACCGAGCCATGAAATGCTTACCGGGTATCATTCCTATCACTTTGGTTGCTGCATTGTCGTTTCCCATACTCCAATACAACATAGCTTTACGCTCAGCCATTTCAGTGCTTCCCGGATACAATCGCTGAGCCATAAGCACCACTTCCATGCGCACGGCATCATCTGCTATATCGGTTGCATAATCAAAAATGTCCAGCAACTCATCCTCCTCATAATATCTGGAGGCGAGCGGCTGGTCCATTTCTGCTATAAAACCTCTATAGAGTTTCTCTAAATCGGAATTATAGTTCATTTATTTTTTCTGTACTTTTTCCCAACTATCTTTAAGAGCAATAGTACGATTGAAAATCAGATGTTCCGGGGTGCTGTCTTTATCGGGAGTAAAATAGCCTATGCGCTGGAACTGGAAGTGAGCACCGGGAGTGGCTTTTTCTGCCAAATAAGGCTCCACTTTAATTCCGTTCACAATCTTAAGAGAGTCAGGATTGAGCAAATCACGAAAATCCTTATCAACTTCGGCAGACGGATTTTCCACGCAGAACAAACGGTCGTACAATCTCGCAGTGGCATCAACAGCAGTGGCCGCATTGACCCAATGCAAGGTACCTTTAACCTTGCGCATGCTTCCGGGCAGCCCGCTGCGAGTATCCGGATCATATGTACAATATATCTCCTCAATCTCACCGGTCTCTTCATTTT
>CAMWXV010000207.1 GCA_947178305.1 uncultured Porphyromonadaceae bacterium
ATATTCACCCATGCAGCCGTGGTGGGAGTATCCGGAGAGTGGATATCACTCAATCCACGAAAAACCATATCCAAACATGCGCGCACCATATCAGCCATCTATTGACCATGAATAAGATTACAGGATTCATATTACTTGCCTGCACTTTTTCGGCTTGTCACGAAATTCCGGAATACAGCAATGACAACAACGGTAATTTTGAGGCTCTGTGGACTGTGCTTGACGAACATTATTGCTTCTTTGAAGAAAAACAAGTGGACTGGAACGAGGTTCACACCCGATATGCACAACGCATATCTCCGTCAATGACACGTGAGGAGCTATTTGGAGTCTGCTCCGAAATGCTTGCCGAACTAAAAGACGGGCACACAAATCTGTCGGCACCGTTCGCTACCTCCTACTATCGCAAATGGTGGAGCGACTACCCTCAGAATTACAGCCAACGCCTTGTAGAACAATATTATTTCAACTTCAATTACAGGCAACTCGGCTCATATACATATGATTTTCTCACACAGAACATTGCATATGTGCATTGCTCCACTTTTGAGTCCGGTATCGGTTCAGGCAACCTTGATTATATACTCCAATACTTCAATACGGCCAGCGCCTTGATATTTGATGTACGCGACAATGGTGGTGGCAATCTCTCAAATGTGGAAGATATAGTGAACCGCTTTATAGAAAGTCGTACTTTGGCAGGATATATGATACACAAAACAGGTCCAGGACACAATGATTTTTCAGAACCGTATCCATACTATTTTGACCCCATAGGCGATGGACATTTGGTGTGGCGCAAACCGGTGGTGGTACTGACTAACCGTAGCACATACTCAGCGGCAAACAATTTTGTGTCAATAATGAAACATCTTCCGAATGTGACAATTGTAGGATCTACAACAGGTGGCGGCAGTGGCATGCCATACAGTTCTGAACTACCGTGTGGCTGGGGTGTGAGATTCTCAGCCTGCTCAATACTTGATGCAAAAGGACAAACAACAGAGTTTGGTGTCATTCCATCCGAGGGGTGCAATGTGGATATGGATCCAGAGCAAGCAGTTAAAGGTCATGACACAATTTTGGATTTTGCAATATCGCATCTAAACGATGCATAACCAATGAATTACAATCATGGAAAATCAAAATTATAAATATACATCGGCCGATGAGGCTGTGAAACTGGTGAAAAGTGGTGACCATGTATTCGTACAAGGCAGTTGTTCAATACCTGAGGCTTTGATTGCCGCACTTGCCCGACGAGGCAACGAACTGCGCGATGTGGTGCTCTACAATGCTTTTGCTCTCGGGCGAAGAGTGTCACCGCTGTGTCATCCCGATTTGAAAGATTCATTTCTCATAGACTCATTTTTTGTGAGCAATGCTGTGCGTGGATGGGTCAATCAGGGATATGCCACAACAACGCCTCGTTTTTTTGGTCAAGTACCTCAACTGTTCCGCGACGGTAGCATAAAACTGGATGTTGCTTTCATCAATTGCTCTATGCCCGACAAAGATGGATACGTGTCGTTTGGAGTGTCAGCTGATCTGACTCCATCGGCAGTGGAAACAGCCAAAATAATCGTGGCTCAAATCAACCCCTTGATGCCGTACACTTATGGCGATTCCATAATCCATACCTCCCGTCTCAATGCCATGGTAATGGTCAACGACCCATTGGCAGAAACACCGGACATCAATCCAAGTCAAAAAGAAATTTGCATTGGTGAAGCCATCGCCGAACATATTCCCGATGGGGCAACTTTACAAGTGGGTGTAGGATCTATTCCCAATGCCGTGCTTCACTCCCTCAAGCACCACAAACATCTCGGCTTGCATACAGAAGCGCTTACAGACGGAATGGTGGAGCTGATTAAAAATGGCGTGGTAGACAACTCGCAAAAACAAATTGAACGTGGACGCACTGTAGCATCATTGGCTTTGGGCACTCGGCGACTGTATGATTTCATGGATCACAATCCATCAATAATAATGCGCGACATAGCATGGGTAAATGATCCGTTTGTCATAGCCCAAAACCACAACATGACGGCCATAAACTCTTGTCTTGAAATAGACTTGTCGGGGCAAGTATGCGCCGACTCCATCGGCACACGCATATATTCCGGCGTTGGAGGTCAGCAGGACTTTGTTTACGGATCGTCACGTAGCGTCGGCGGTCAATCTTTCATAGCCATGCTATCTACCACAAGTCGTGGAGAAAGCAAAATCAAACCGGTACTCACACCAGGAGCGGGAGTTGTAACCACACGATTCCAAACCAATTGGGTCGTGACCGAATACGGAGCAGTGAACCTACGCGGAAAAAACATGATAGACCGCGCTCGACTACTTATATCAATAGCCGCACCGGAGTTCCGCGAGGAACTTGACCGTGCGGCCTTTGAAATGCTCGGATACGCCTACCGCCGCTGGCGATAAAGCTCCGATTATTCGTAGCGAATGGCTTCTATCGGATCAAGGTTGGCCGCCTTTTTGGCAGGATACCATCCGAAAAAAACTCCTGTAACAGTACACACAGCAAACGATAACAATACTGAGTAAGGTTGGATGTATACCGGCCAATGCGCTATGACATTGACAAACCATGATGCCAAACAGCCTATCACAATACCGATAACTCCTCCACTCA
>CAMWXV010000208.1 GCA_947178305.1 uncultured Porphyromonadaceae bacterium
CCATTGGTTTCACATAACGATGCTGGAATGCATCGTCAAGCACCAGCAAATTAATCTGGGGGTCAGCTTTCAGCATTTTTTTTATGCCTTTCACTCGGTCTTCACATACAGCGAGTGTCACCTTATCCTTTGTAAATTTGCGATACAATTGATACGGTTCGTCTCCAATATCATCCATATGTGAATTTTTCGTAGCAAGCACGAAGCCACGTGTCTTACGCTTGTATCCACGAGACAATATCCCTATATGATACTCGTTTTTGAGTGCATTTACAATGTACTCCGTATGCGGTGTTTTGCCAGATCCACCCATGGATATGTTTCCTACCACCACCACCGGTACATCAAATTCATGCTGTGGAAGCAGACCTCTGTCAAACATATAATTGCGCACAGCAATCACCCCACGATATATTAGCGATATGGGGCCAAGAATTAAGGCTGATAGCAATTTGTTTTTTGCCATTACAAAATTTTTGACAGTTACTGAATTTGGATATAATCCATACGTGCTTGCATAGGAGCAAGCTCTTTAATGTTTTTAATAGTTGTATAGTACGGAATCAAATGTTTTAGTTGCCCGTCAATAGCTCCGGTCCGCATCTGGTTACTCATACTCACTATCTCTTCCCACCATTTGAATTTGAGGGTCGGATATTCTGTAATATAAAAATCATCAGCGCTCTCCAAGTCTGCCGCCATATCGGCCACAGCCTGTTGGAGACCTCCAAGTTTGTCAACCAAACCGATGCGCTGAGCTGTGGAACCATCCCACACACGCCCTTCGGCTATTGCTTTTATTGAATCGGGCGACATATTACGACCGCTTGCACATCTGTTTACAAACAACTCATATCCACGTTCTACATAAGCTTGCATAGCGTTACGCTGATCCGGAGACATTGAATGAAAGAAATCAGGAAAATTACCAGTATTTGTGCTTACTGTAGCAGTATGCACACCAATTTTATCATTAAGAAGTTTCTGAGCATTAGGAATCAGACCAAATATACCGATGGATCCAGTTAACGTAAGCGGTTCGGCATATATTCTATCCGCTCCACACGATATATAATATCCACCCGATGCAGCATAGTCACCCATAGACACATAAAATGGTTTCTGTGTCACACTCTTCCATTGTTGAAGAGCCTCCCAAATTTGTTCTGAAGCAAATGCGCTACCACCTCCGGAATTAACGCGGAGAACCAAACCATCAATGTCATCTTTCTCAGCCAATTCAAAAATAAGGGGCACAAGTTTATCCGAAGATATACCATCGGCTGCGGATTCTGTTATATCACCTACAGCATACAACACAGCTATCTGCTTTCCGGATTTTTTATCTTTGGCATTTTGTGGCAATTTTATATAATCAGTAAATTCCACATAATTTGGTTTCTCCTCACCAATTTTTTCTGCAAGCAGGTCATCAAATTCATGACGATACTTCATTTTGTCTACCACATTTAGCCGTACATACTCCTCTGTGGCTTTGGCAAACAAAAAGTCGTTGGCCCAACTATTGACTGTTGTTGTATCAGTATCGCGACTTTGAGCAATGTGCGCGGAAATGTTATTCCATATGCTACCAAGGAATTGAGTGATTTGCTCACGATTGGCTTCGCTCATATCGCTAAGGATGAACGGTTCAACAGCACTTTTATACGTCCCTACCTTCACCACTTGAACTTCCACACCCAATTTGTCAAGCATATCTTTGAAATACACCACTGTGGAACTTAAGCCATGAACATCAACCATACCTATAGGATTGATGAAGATTGAATCAGCGGCACAAGCAAGAGCGTAGTTGCTTTGAGTATAATTATCGCTATAGGCAAATACCCATTTGCCCGATTCCTTGAATTCCTTTATAGCTGTAATTACAGCCTGCATTTGAGCCATTCCCATACTTCCGCCTTTACAATCAAGAACAATACCATCTATTGCCTTGTCATCAGCAGCAAGTTTTATTGCCTTGACCAAATCGTTAAGAGCCAATGACGATTCATTGCTATCATAGATTTGATCCATTATGGAAATCGGTGTTGCACGATCCGTAATAGTTCCGTCCAATGAAATTCTAAGAACATTGTGATCTTTAAGCGACACTGTTGTTGGTGTGGAGTCTTGCGAAATCAAAGCAGCTATTGCAGCCACAAACACCATAACCAGTAAAAAGCACAAGAATATCGTTGCCCACAAACCTGCGAGCACAGCCAAAAAGTTTTCAAAAAAACGCTTTAACATAGATGGTCAATGCAATATGGTCAAATTATATTACGCAAGCATACTTATGCCCTGCGACACAAAGTTAATGAAATAGATTGACTGTGCAAAATTTAGCATTCTCTAAAGTATTCGTTTTGGTTTGCATGGATTGCCCACAGCCACACAATTGGCCGGAATGTCCTTTGAGACAACACTACCAGCCCCAATAGTCACATTGTCACCAATCGTAACTCCAGGCAATATTGTAACTGAACCACCAATCCAAACATTATTACCGATAGTTACCGGTTCAGCCCACTCCACCCATTTGTTGCGTTCTTGCGGATCCACAGGATGACAAGCTGTATATATACTTACATTTGGGCCCATAAACACATTATCGCCAATGGTA
>CAMWXV010000209.1 GCA_947178305.1 uncultured Porphyromonadaceae bacterium
GCTTCGGCATCCCCTATGATGAGGAGTATTTTGTCAAAGTGCGTGAATGAAGACCTTAAGCATGTAATGCCGGCTATCAAGGCTCCTACGCTGTTGATTTGGGGTGAGAATGACACAGCAACACCGCTACGCGATGCAAAAATTATGGAGCGTCTTATTCCCGATGCGGGGCTTGTGAGTTTTCCCGGTTGCGGGCATTACAGTTTTTTGGACAATCCGGTACAATTTGCAGCAGTGCTTCGCAGTTTTTTGACTTCTAAATAAAATTTAATTATGGTAATAACAATACTGATATATTGTATGGTTCTGGCCTTTGCCGGAGCGACTATGTGGTCGGAATTTCGTCGCGACCTCATGATGATGCAGCAAAATTCCTATCGCATTGACCGTTATCGCCGTTGGCTCTCTGCCTCCGGTGATTCCACATCATGGCTCAAACTGCTGGGTTTATGTGTGTTGGGCGCATCTTTGGCCACATTCAGTTCTCCTGTATGGGGTATGGGCATTACTTTTGTATTTAGTGCAAGCTCCTACGGATGGCTGTTTACACGCCGATACAAAAAACCTTTGGTTATGACCAAACGCGCTTGGCGAATATTGATCACAGCTACGGCTTTGGCTCTATTCACAGTGCTTGCCGCGATTCTTCTTGTCAAAGGCAATGAAATAAGCCGTATTGTGGCAGCTTCATTCACCTGTCTTGGTATATATTGCGCAAGTCATATCTATATGATCGTGGCTGTATGGCTTTTGGAGCCGGTGGAAAAACACATAAACAAGGGGTTCTATAACGAGGCGAAGCAGATACTTGCATCCATGCCTCGACTCAAGGTTATAGGTATCACCGGCAGCTATGGCAAAACAAGCACCAAACACTTCTTGACGCGAATACTGTCTGAAAAATACGAAGTACTAATGACTCCCGGCAGTTTTAATACCACTATGGGTGTTATTCGCACTGTGCGCGAACATATGAAACCTTACACCGAAGTGTTTGTGTGTGAAATGGGAGCCAAACAGCTTAACGACATCAGGGAGATATGCGATCTCGTTCATCCGGAAATTGGTATTGTCACCGCTGTCGGACCTCAGCATCTTGAGTCTTTCAAGAGCATAGAGAATGTTCAACGCACCAAATTTGAACTCGTGGACTCACTTCCTCACGATGGTTTGGCTGTGGTCAACAACGACTTCCCCTATATAGCCAATCGCAGTGTGTCCAATGTGCAGTGTGTGCGCTATGGTGTCAGCAATACCGATGGTAGTCAATATTTGGTTCGCAATATCAAGTACGATTCTTCCGGCACCACGTTCACCATCGTTGGTCAGGGTGTAGAACAAATGTTCCACACACGCCTTCTTGGAGAATGTAATGTGAGCAATCTACTTGCTGCTATTATAGTTGCACTTCAACTGGAGGTCAGCATGGAGCAAATAGCCCGAGCTGTGGAACATATTGAGCCCGTTGAACATCGTTTGAGTGTAAAACGCACTCCGGGTGGGGTAACAATTCTTGATGACGCTTAAATTCCAATCCTTCAGGATCAGCTATGGCCATGGAGGTGCTTGGGGCTATGACCAATGGAAAACGTATTGTGGTGACCCCCGGCATGATAGAGCTTGGCGAACGGCAGTATGAATTGAATCGCGAATTGGGTGTCAACATTGCCAAAAATGTGGATGTAGCCATAGTGGTTGGCGAATACAATCGTGATGCTATAGTGGAAGGTATAGAAAATGCAGGCATACAGCCACCAAAAGTAGTGACTGTGGACAGTTTTGCTGCCGCTCAGCAGGAGCTTGCCGCAATGCTTCAAAGCGGTGACACCGTTCTGTACGAAAATGACCTTCCCGATACTTTTAAATAAACCAATCAACCCACATATTTTATATGAAAACTAATATAGGTGTGTTTTTCGGTGGAAGATCCACCGAGCACGAAATATCTGTTATTTCGGCAAACCAGGCTATGCATGCCATTGATACTGAGAGTTATGATGTGACTCCGATATATATCACCAAGCAAGGTAAATGGTATACAGGAGATGCTCTCAGGGATATTGCCAATTATCGTGATATTCCACGACTGCTCAAACAGTGCACCGAGGTGTATATGGAACCTGTGTTTGATGACTATAATTTGTATCGTCGCAAGCCCAAGATGTTTGGTTCCAATGTGTTGACCAAGCTTGATGTGGTCATTCCGGTTCTTCACGGTTCAAATGGCGAGGATGGAACATTTGAGGGTATTCTTGATTCCATAGGCATACCGTATGCAGGGTGCAATGTGCTCGCTTCTGCCAACGGCATGGACAAGATAACCATGAAAATGATCTTGCAGGCTTGTGATGTTCCGGTTGTGGACTATGTGTGGTTCACAGACAAGCAATGGGATAGCAAGAGACCTCAAATGATTCAGCTTGTGGAAGAAAAGCTTGGCTATCCGGTTATAGTGAAGCCGGCCAATCTCGGATCAAGCGTGGGTATCGGCAGAGCGGCCAACCGAGAGGCTCTGATAGAGCGTTTGAACGAAGCTGAAAAATATTCCACACGCCTTATCGTTGAACAC
>CAMWXV010000210.1 GCA_947178305.1 uncultured Porphyromonadaceae bacterium
CCGGAGAGCCGGTCAGCTCGCCTGTAGAGTCGGGCACACCCACGGCATAGACAGTGGAATTGTTCATATCCATCTCTATGCGCTCTGCATCAAGTTTTATCTTGCCGTATGTCACATTGCTTTCGCCATACAGATAGGCATTGTTCTGTCCGCGTAGCACCATTGAGTCCTTGGCATATATATCCACCACATTGTCAAGGTCGGTCTTCACACGCATAATCCTTTTTCCTGTGGTGTGCGATGCCGTGTCGGTAGTATCTCGGTTGAGTCTTGTACGCTTACGTTCTTGCGACGAAAGTTGCGTCTGTTCCATGACATCGGCCATTCGTGCTAAGCTGTCGGCTATCATGGAGTGTATGGAATCAGTGCTGTCTCGCCATGTTCTTAACTTTTCCGATGCGCGGCGGCGGTGACTGAGGGATTTACGAGGAATAGTGGAGTCTGATAATGTTTCTACGAGCTTTAGTGAATCAGCAACTGTAGTTTCCGGAAGCTGCAATTGAGCCATTGAACTTGAAGTGCGCATAGACGATGCAGCAGCCGACAAGCCCAATAAAGTCACCACTAAGATTATATATAAATGAGAGTGCCTCAAAAGATATAGTCTGATTTATGACCACAAAGATAGCACACATTCCCCGAATAACTACTAAATCATCCCTTATTTTTACTAATGCAAGCTTTATTGATTGCCCATATCCGACACTATGGCAAGCTCATTGTGTATGCAATCTATGTACTTTTGTTTTTCTAAAGAAGTCAGACGGTCGGCGATGATTACTGCGAGATCTCGCGCTTGTTCAATGCGTTGCTGTTTGGCTGTTTTGGTTTTAAGGGTTGCAATCTCGCTTTTGAGTTTGTAGCAGGTTCGCAGAAAAAACGCTGTGGCAGCTTCGTCTCTGAATTTGGCGGAAGCTGCAATTTGCGGTTGTTCCAGAATCAGCCGGGCGGTTGGAGATATAGGCACGTTCGGGTATTTTTTTACATATGATTGAAGTGCAGCCTCGGCACACTTCTTTTTGTTGGTGTTTGTTGGTATGCCGTTAGCCAGTTGCCTAAGAAAATCAAGCCTTTGTGTGAACACATCCAGTTTTACGGTAGAGTCAACGATATTGAACGACTCCAGTATTTGGAACATCATTCCAGCAGCCTGCTTGTTGACAGGTGTTGGTGTAAATTTCCATATTAGGAATATGGCAGTCAAAACAATAAGGAAAGTAATCATGTCAGTATGGTATCTTGTTATTGCTGTTTCCTTCCGGCTGCAACTCACACATCAATGTTCATTAGTTCGTGGCCTTCTGTATCCAATACACGTATGTTGAGTCTGTCGGCCGATTTGTGAACTATCATAACTGTGGCATCGTTCATTTTGAAGCCGCCGCCTATTACAACAGGGTAGGGGTTGCCCACTTTGCCTTTTGGCAGAAACTCAAACTTGTGAGTATGAGCATTGATGCTCACATTAAAAGGCGCTTTTTTCAACATCTTCTCCCATAGGTCAAAACAAAGGTTCGGCCCATCGTTGCCCCACATGGGAATATGATGCAGCAGCACACGCTTCTTGGATTTTTTGAACTCTTTGGATGCGAACTCCTTGCGCATGAAATCCACTTGGTCTTTGCGCAGCTTGGTAAAATCGTTCATACCATAATATATGGGGTGTGAGTCCGGTTTGTCCTCTCCGCAATCCAGCATCACCAAGCGAGTGTCGCCCCATGATATAGCTCCATAGGTAAGATTGTCTGGATAATCGAAATGTTTGTGCATCTCTATAGAGTAAGCGTCACGTATCTCATGATTGCCACGCAAAAAGAATATGGGATGTTCCGCACCGTCAAGTTTGTTTACGATAAGGTTCAAAAACTTTGTGGCTTGTTTGGCTGTATGCACATCGTCAAGAATGTCACCGTTCATCACCACAAAATCATACTTCACATTTTTTACCTGCTTGGCAAGCGCCTTGAATGTTTCGCGATGCTGGTGAATGTCATTGAATATCAGAGCTGTGAACTCATCAGTGTTTGAAGTAGGCAAGGTAAATTCATACCAAGGAGAGGTGTAAGTGTGGCCAAAAGCCTTGTAGTAACCCTGATATTTGAGAATCTCGCGCGAATTTACCCGGTAGTAGTATTTCACCCCCGAAGTAAGCGAGTCAAGACGAATCTTGTGCATTTTGTTGTTGCAAAGTTCCTGTCCGTGGAGCAGTGTGTGAGCTTTCCGGATGTTTATAGTGTCCGTGCCAAACTCTATCCAGTTCTGGGTTGGCACATTTGTTTGCCACATCACAGAAATGGCATCTTTCCCAGGATTTTGCAGGTACGGTTCACCGAGCATTATTTTTTCAGCATCAGTGGCCAGACGAAGTCGCACTATTACCGGACGGTGGTCTGAAGCAATGCTGTCCTCCACCACTCGCGCCCATTCCGTAGAGAGCAGAGTGGATTTATCTTTTGGAGTGAATATGTAGTCAATGGTTTCGGTCGGCTTGTCGGCAGGAAAAGTCTTCTTGTTGGTAGGTGATAGAGCCACGTAATCCTGGCTCATGGCGTTG
>CAMWXV010000211.1 GCA_947178305.1 uncultured Porphyromonadaceae bacterium
AGAATAGGGTGAGAAAAGAGCTGAGAAGATTGCAGATGATGTTGAGAAACAAATATTTCTTATATGGGGGCACAAAACGCCGCATCAATATCCAAAGTTCTTTCATGAAATATCGGTGTTGAAATATGATTGAGCGCAAAGGTAGCAATATTTCTTCAAAATTTGTTACCTTTGGTGCGCTCATATATACATATTTGTCATATGCGATATTTTTTGTCGGCCGGTGAGGCCTCCGGTGATTTGCATGCCTCGCATCTGATAGCTGCGTTGAAACAGTTGGATCGTGATGCTGAATTTGAATTTCTTGGTGGTGACCTGATGGCTTCGGCATCGGGTGTTGCTCCTGTGATACATTATCGCAAGATGGCGTATATGGGGTTTAGCGAGGTGCTGAGACATTTGCGTGAGATTTTAGGTAATTTCAAAGTGGCCAGGAATGCGATTTCAAAGTTTCATCCGGATGCTTTGATACTAGTTGATTATCCGAGTTTCAATCTCAAATTGGCAGCGTATGCGCGCAAATTGGGTATTCCTGTTTACTATTACATAGCTCCGAAAGTGTGGGCGTGGAAAGAGTGGCGAGTCAAGGATATTCGCCGGGATGTGAAGATGGTTTACAGTATTTTGCCGTTTGAGGTGCCGTATTTCGGTCGTCACGGAGTCAATGCCATGTATGTGGGCAATCCAAGTGTAGAAGAGGTTGATGCGCAATTGGGATTGTTGGGTTCTGTGGATGAGTTTCGGATAAAACATGGACTTGACAATCGTCCTATATTGGCTCTTGTGCCGGGAAGCCGTGGAGGGGAGATTCGCAATAATTTACCTGTGATGGAAGGTGTGGCGAGGCTTCATCCAGAGTTGCAGGGTGTTGTGGCCGGTGCTCCCGGTATTGAAAAAAGTGTGTATGGAAAATTCTGTTCACTGCCGGTGGTGGATGGCTGTACGCTGGAGCTGATGCGAGCTGCAACAGTGGCTCTTGTCACATCGGGTACGGCTACATTGGAATGTGCTCTTGCCGGAACTCCTCAGGTGGCCTGTTATCGCGCTAACGGCAGTAAACTGAGCTATGGAATCATGCGTAAACTGATAAAGCTGGATTATGTGACGTTGCCTAATTTGATTGCCGACAAGACCGTTATACCGGAGATGCTTGTGCATCAATGTACTGTGGCGAACGTGGATGCTGAGTTAAGACGGATATTGCCCGGATTTGCAGGTCGTGAGAACCAATTGGGTGGATATGCGGAAGTCCGTGGTAAACTCGGGGTGTCTCCGGCTGCGGCCAATGCGGCATATCATCTTTACAAATCACTTTGTGGCCATGATTAACGGTGTGTTTCCTATCTGTGCCGCCATTTCGGAAAAAGAACTGTAGAAAGAACCTATAATCAGGTTCATGCGACTGAGTGTGAGCATTTCGGCCCAAGCGTTGATTATGCCTTGTTGTGATGAGCGGCAGGCTTCTTCGTGGCTTGTGACGATGCGTCCACCGAACTCTTTAATCAGTTTGTTTTTCACATCCGTGCTGTCTGTTGCAAGATAGAACATGGTGTCAGGCTTTTGGAATATCTGCTGGCGAATCATTGATGAGAACAGGTGGTCTGGGCTATGCTTGATAGACTGGCTGTTGTCGGTGCGGCGTATGTGTACCCCCACTTTGTTGCATCCTTGCATCATGGATAGATTTTTGTTTGCCATGTCGGTGATTGACTGTGTGGGTGAAAACAGTTTTGCGGCATCAGAGCTGTTGTAAGGGTAGAAGCAGAGTCCGGAGGTGATATACAGTCTTTTGTCGGCGGCTTTCAGTATTGTTTCTTGCGTGAATTTGTTTCCGAGAAGAGTGTGGTCGTGTATTTGCTTGGCAAACAGCAATGACTGCCATAGACGAGGTATATACAAGTTGGATTTGCCGCCCGGTTTCCATAGCCAGTGATGTGAGGTGGGAGATGTCGTTTCCCACTCAAAGTCCCAATATTCGGTGTTGAACAGCCATTGTGGTTCGCATCCAAGTTCGCTGCACACGTTCCAAAGTACTTTAAGTGTGGCTCCGGCATCAGTGGCCAGTGCACGGGCGGACAGGATGGCTCTCATTCTGTTGGCCAATCCGCCCAATGGTGATATGGTTATGGATGCTCTCATGGTGCCGGCAAAGTTAGTGAAAAAGTGTATATTTGCATAGAAATTTATATTGCCCGGTTATGAATATAGAGAAAAGAAGTAAACGAATGGAGAGTTTAATTGCCTCGCTCCAAGGTAAAGAGCGGGTGCGAGTGTTGATGGTGTGTTTGGGTAATATTTGCAGGAGCCCGGCCGCCGAAGGCGTGCTTCGTGCGTTGGTGAATGAGCGTGACGACGATAAACGGTGGGTGGTGGATTCTGCCGGAACCGGAGGATGGCATGTTGGCGATTTGCCCGATAGCCGTATGCGCGCTCATGCTCGTAGGCGTGGTCTGGTGTTGGATCATATATGCCGGCAGGTGCGCGAAAGCGATTTTGATAATTTTGATTTGATAATAGGGATGGACAG